>QZKQ01000056.1 GCA_003599535.1 Candidatus Zixiibacteriota bacterium
TAAACGGCGGCCGTAACTATAACGGTCCTAAGGTAGCGAAATTCCTTGTCGGGTAAGTTCCGACCTGCACGAATGGTGTAACGATCTGGGCGCTGTCTCGACCATGGACTCGGCGAAATTGTAGTCTCAGTGAAGATACTGAGTACCCGCGATAGGACGGAAAGACCCCGTGCACCTTTACTATACCCTGATATTGAGTCCTAGCTCTGCATGTGTAGGATAGGTGGGAGGCGTTGATCCATGACCGCTAGGTCATGGGGAGCCAACCTTGAAATACCACCCTTGCTTTGTTGGGATTCTAACTTCGAGCCGTGAAGCCGGCCGAAGAACAGTGTCAGGCGGGTAGTTTGACTGGGGCGGTCGCCTCCAAAAAGGTAACGGAGGCGCCCAAAGGTTCCCTCAGCACGGTCGGTAATCGTGCGTAGAGTGTAAAGGCACAAGGGAGCTTAACTGCGAGACAGACACGTCGAGCAGGTGGGAAACCAGGGCTTAGTGATCCGGCGGTAGAGGATGGAATTGCCGTCGCTCACCGGATAAAAGGTACGCCGGGGATAACAGGCTGATCTCCCCCAAGAGTTCACATCGACGGGGAGGTTTGGCACCTCGATGTCGGCTCGTCGCATCCTGGGGCTGAAGGAGGTCCCAAGGGTTTGGCTGTTCGCCAATTAAAGCGGCACGCGAGCTGGGTTTAAAACGTCGTGAGACAGTTTGGTCCCTATCCATCGTGGGCGCAGGTGCCTTGAGAAGATCTGTTCTCAGTACGAGAGGACCGGAATGGACGAACCTCTAGTGTACCAGTTGTCACGCCAGTGGCACGGCTGGGTAGCTACGTTCGGAAGGGATAAGCGCTGAAAGCATCTAAGCGCGAAACCCACTTCAAGATAAGGGCACCCACTCGCAAGAGTCTAAAGGCCCCTCGTAGACTACGAGGTTGATAGGTCACAGGTGTAAAGCCGGTAACGGCAAAGCCGAGTGATACTAATAGGCCGTGCGACTTGGCCATAAATTTTTATCCGTTCGACCTGACGCAGTGTTCATGCTGTATCCGTGCTCGATTTCGACTGTCAGACAAGTTTTCCGGCGACCACAGCGATGGGGCCACACCTCTTCCCATTCCGAACAGAGCAGTTAAGCCCATCCGCGCCGATGGTACTGCGCGGGTAGCCGCGTGGGAGAGTAGGTCGTCGCCGGGAATTATAATTAAAAGCCCTCTGGAGCCATCCAGAGGGCTTTTTGTTTGGGAGAATGGCAGCCTGTTCGTCTCCTGGCAATTGCCGAGACTAACGGTACAAGAACAGTAGTAGGTCAGGTTAGCAAAGCGCAACCCAACACCGAAATGTTCCTTCACGTTCTACGTTGGGTTCCGCCCTGGCGGCTAATCCAACCTGTAAGATTGCCTGAAGGAGCGATTATGGATCAGCAGAAGCAGATGATGGGCATGAGCTGGGGCCGATTTGCTGCGATGATTGCGACCTCGACCTTCATCATGTTCTTTTTAATGTACCAGCTCATCTACTCGCTCGACCACGCCCTGTTCAGTGTGAACCGGTTGCTTGCCTCACTGGTGATGGGGTGCGTCATGACCATGGTAATGCTAAGCTTCATGTGGTCGATGTACAAGGGAATGGGAACCAAGATCGCTGTTCTCGCCGCCGCCGCACTACTTGGCATCGTACTGCTGTTCGTAAACAGGAGTCAGGTCTTGATCGGGGACGTCACCTTCATGAAGGCCATGATTCCCCATCACTCGATTGCCATCAACAACGCGCGGAAGGCGAGCATCAGCGACCCCCGAGTCCGCGAGTTGGCCGACGAGATCATCGCGTCCCAGGTCCGCGAGATATCCGAGATGAAGGTGCTGCTCAACGACATTGATTCGCACGGCGAGAAAACGCCCGAGAACCGGGAAGTGTCGGCGCTGCGCCTCGGTCCGAAGGTGCCGCCGCCCGACGCCTCAGTCGCCGAAGTGCCGGAAGGTTTCCGAGCCGAAGTCGTGATGAGCGGGCTGACCTACCCCACCAGCGTTGAATTCGATGAGGCCGGCGCCATGTACGTGGCCGAGGCGGGCTACTCGTATGGCGACGAGAGTGTGAAGCCGCGCATCCTGCAGGTTTCACAAGACGGCGAGGTAAAGGTACTCGCCCAAGGGGCGGTTCTCGCCGGACCGATTACCGATCTATTCTGGCATGGCGGCCGCATGTATGTCGCGCATCGCGGCAAGATATCAATCCTCGAGCCCGACGGACAGGTACGCGATCTCGTCGCCGGCCTGCCGAGCGACGGGGACCACCACAACAACCAGTTGACCGCAGGCCCCGACGGGAAAATCTACTTCGGCCAGGGCACGGCGACGAACTCCGGTGTGGTTGGCCCCGATAACTTCAAGATGGGGTGGCTCAAAGAGCATCCGGACTTCCACGATCTCCCGGCCAAAAACATCAAGCTCATCGATAGGGCCCTCGAATCAGCGAATCCTCTGAAGACCACTGATGAGGTCATCCGCACCCTGCCGTTCCACGCTTTCGGCGAGGCCGGCTCAGAGGATCTCACCGTGACCGGACAGGTAAAAGCCAGCGGAACCATACTGCGCATGGATCCCGACGGCTCCGGACTGGAGGTCTATGCCTGGGGGCTGCGCAATCCCTTCGGTGTCATGTGGAGCCCTGAGGGCACGCTCTATGCCACGGAAAACGGCTACGATGTTCGCGGCAGCCGACCCATCGCCAACGATCAGGACGATATCTACATCATCAGAGAGGGCGCGTGGTATGGTTGGCCCGACTACGCGATGGGCCTGCCGGTCACCAGCCCGCGATTCAAGCCCAAGGACAAGTCTCAGCCTCAATTTTTGATGGCCGAACACCCGCCGGTCGAGCAACCGTGGATGAACTTCCCCAAGCATTCCGCCATCGCCAAGGTGGAATTCAGCGAATCGGAGCCGTTCGGCCGAGGGCAGATGTTCGTTGCCTTTTTCGGTCATATGGCGCCGATGACGGGCGAGGCCCCCGATGATCACGGGGGACATCGCGTGGTGCGGATCGACCCGGCCACACAAAAGGTCGAAACCTTTTTCAGCCAGAAGCATGGGCACGGACAGGGCTCGCAGGGGGAGGGCCATGGTGGCGCGAGCGGCGGCAGCGAGCAAGGCAATAGTGGCAGTGGGTCGTTGGGGGAGTCCTTCACCGCTGGTCCGCGCCGGCCTCTCGACGTGCGCTTTTCCCCCGACGGACAGGCTCTTTATATCGCAGACTTCGGCGCGATGGCCATACAGGCTGGGGCAGTGCCGGTCCCCGGAACGGGAGTAATCTGGCGGGTGATACCCGAGGACGCACAGCCCTCCGGCCCCCCAACGAAACTCTCGCCCCCACAGTGATTCACCGGGGGGGCCAGGTTGACGGATGGGCGGCCCGGCTTGCCGGCAAGCCGGGTGTATTTCAGCTGATTTCGCGGGAAAATAATTCCAGACGAGCAACTTCCCTACGGAGGCTGCTCTTTTATTTTCGTATCACTGGAATGGTGCTCGATTTCCGGATCCCATCCCGCCCTGTCGTAGTGGAAGTGGATAGAAGGACCAGCTCGCCCAAGTTGAAACGTCACTCATGCTAAGAGGTAACGGACATGGCGGGAACCGCGGTATATGGTGACCGGCGGCGGGGGAGCCGTTGGATGATGGCGTATTGGGCCGGCGCAGCGCTCCTGCTGCTGGCGACCCTGGTCGCGATGCAGTTCAGCGATGAAGTCAACTGGAGTATTTCCGATTTCCTTTTCGCCGGCCTCCTCCTGGGCGGCACGGGTCTGGCCTTTGAGCTGATCCTGCGGAAGTCCCCCAACAGCGCCTACCGTACCGCCTTCGGCATGGCGCTCGCGGCGGCATTCCTTCTCATCTGGCTGAACGGGGCCGTGGGGATCATCGGGTCGGAGGATAACGACGCCAACCTGATGTATGGCGGGGTGCTCGCCGTCGCAGCTATCGGTTCCCTCATCGCGCGCTTCCGACCCCGGGGAATGGCACTCGCAATGTTCGCGGCGGCGCTGGCAATGGCGTTGGTCGCCGGGGTCGCGATCATCGCCGGGCTGGGTACTCCGGAGAGCGGGCTGGGAGAGATCCTGTTCTTGACTGGGTTCTTTGCCCAGTTTATGCTCATTTCGGCCTGGCTGTTCCGCAAAGCGGCGCAGGGGGAGCCCGAACGAGGGTATGTATCCAAATTCCTGTCGTTGTTAACCATGGCGATCGGGTTCGAGATGCTGATGTTTATGATTATTGTAGAGAGTGAACCCGGTGCCATTCCGTTACTGCTGATTCTACTGGGCGCTGGATGGTTTTTCCTCGCGCGAGCCCGGGCGCGGGCGCACGCCCATTAGCTTCACCAGGCCTCTTCCGGCGTATCTCCGAAAATGGTTCAAGGGGCAACCTCCCGACGAGGCTGCCCTTCTTGTTTGCATTTGGCAAGAAAAGCGCTTGATCTACCCCAAACGGTGGATTATATTACCAGTGATAAGGTGAACATGAAATAGCTGGTGTTTTGCATCCCCGTAAAAGCGAAGGAGGATCTGATCATGCGAAGATGGGCTGGGATTCGCTGGATCCCTCTGATCATGTTTGTTTCAGGGGCGCAAGTCGTTCTATCCGAGGAGAACGAAGACAAGCTCATAAACGAGCTGCAGGAGCTTATGGCGGAGATGAATCAGGCCATCGCCAACGGCAATATCGAAGAAGGTCTGGCATATTATGCCGATGACGCCGTGGTGCTCCCCAATCATGCTCCGAGGATTGTCGGAAAGGCGGAGCTAAGAAAGAAAATGCTGAAACAGAAAAAATCCGGAGTGGATTTCGGCTCATTCATGGGGACGGTGGAGCGAGCCTGGGAGTCCAATGGAATGGTATACTCTGTCGGCAGCTATGCCCTGTCGGCCAACGTGCCCGGCAGGCCTCGCCCCGTGGGCGATAAGGGCAAGTTCTTCGCCGTATTCCGGCGCGAGCCGGACGGAACGCTGAAAATCGTTTATGATATATGGAATACCGATATCGAATACGGCAAATAAAGGCAAAGCGAGTAGGCTGGGTCAGTGAAGCGTAACCCAACCTGCTCTCAAATCGGAGTGATCGTGAATCATAAAACCTCGTGGGAACAATTTTTCGACGCCCACGCCCCCATATACGACGATAACGTCTTCGTCCAGAACACCGCCAAAGAGATCGAATTCCTGCTGGAGGAGCTGCAGCTTCCCTCCGGCGCCGCGATTCTGGACCTCGGCTGCGGCACCGGGCGCCACGCCGTCGCTCTGGCCCGACGCGGCTTCCAGGTCACGGGGTTGGACCTCTCCGCTGAAATGCTGGCCCGGGCCCAGGCCGCCGCCCAGGCCGCCGGAGTGAACGTGGAATGGATCCAGGCGGACGCCGCTCGCTTTTCCCTGCCGAACAAGTATGACGCCGCGATAGGCCTCTGCGAAGGCTCCCTGGGATTGCTGGGCCAGGGGGACGACCCCATCGAGCAGCCGCTGGCCATCCTTGGCAATATCTCCCGCGCGCTGAAGCCGGGGTCCAAGGTCATTCTAACGGTGCTCAACGGTGTGGCCAAATTGCGACGGCACAGCCAACTGCCGGCGAACATTATAAACCAGGAGGTCGTTGACGGGAGTTTCGATCCGCTGACCCTGGTGGATTCGTTCGCCTTCCCGCCGCGGGAGGGGCTGCCGGCAATCGCCATTCGCGAGAAGGGTTTTGTCCCGGTGGAATTGGCGCTGCTCTGCCGCCTGTCGGGTTTGGAGGTGCTGCACATCTGGGGCGGCACCGCCGGCAACTGGGGCCGCCGCCCGCTGGACCTGGATGAGATGGAGATCATGCTGGTGGCGGAAAAGACCGGTGAACCGATGGAATTGTAAGCGCAAACCCAGTAATAGTCGACGGTGAAAAATATGGCCTCAGACCTTGATTTTGTCGAATACGTCCGCGACCAGGTCAGCGGGGCGGGCGACGTCACCTTCCGCAAGATGTTCGGCGAGTATGCCCTCTATTGCGATGGCAAGGTGGTGGCCTTCATCTGCGACAACCAGCTCTTCGTCAAGCCGACCGCGGGCGGGCGCGAATACGTCGGCAGCGTGACGGAAGCGCCTTTCTATCCCGGGGGCAAGCCGCATTTCCTGATCGAAGACCGGCTGGATGACCGGGAATGGCTGACAGGGCTTATTCGCCTCGCCTGGCAGGAGACGCCGATGCCGAAACCGAAGCCGGAGAAGAGCCGTAAAAGGGTAAAATAGTCCTTGCCGAACCGGTATCGAAGTGAATGTGTCGGATGGCATTTTTTTTTGGAGAGATGGTATGACAAGACCGACATCGCCGGCGGTGAAAACCTTCGGTTTCTGGTCCGCTGTGCTGGCCACCGTGTTCAGCCTCACGTACATCGTTGGTCAATTGGCAGAGTGGTTGGGTTGGTTGGGATCCGCGGGAGGGCCGGAGAGCGCCAGCACGCCTTTGGGGCTTGTCGTGCTCCTGACCCCTTCGCTATTCCTGGGGCCGTCATTTCTGGTGCTCGTGCTGAGCATCCACCAACTGTCGTCTCCTGATCGAAAGATCTGGAGCCATACAGCGGTGGCGTTTGCCACGGCTTACGCGGTCCTGATTTGCCTCAACTATTACGTTCAGCTCACCTTGGTGGCGCCCCGGATCGCCGCGGGTCGGGTAGAAGGAATCGAGCCGTTCCTGTTCACTCCATTCGATTCATTCCTTTACTCCGTGGATCTTCTTGGGTACAGCTTCATGAGCGTGGCTACACTGTTCGCCGCCGGGGTATTCACCGGCAGGGGCATCGAAAGAGTCGCGCGCATCTTCCTGATCGCCAATGGATTATTGCTCCCGTTTCTGGCGCTGCAGATCTACTTCCATTGGATGATCTGGATCGCGGCGCTGTGGGCCGTGACCTTCCCCGGGTCAACATGGACCCTGGCTCTCATCTTCAAGCGCGCCACGGCGACAGGATCAGGTCGCGGCACGGCGGGATGACCGGACTGAGGACAAAACAGACCATTGTCGGAATTTCCATCCAAGCCCATGGAGCCATCCGGAGGCTTTTGGTTTGCCCTCTGCCGGGTTCCGCCGGTATATCGGCGGCCTTCCGGCTCACGGGAGGAATTGCGCTTCGTATCACATGCAGCCGCAGCTTCAGGAGAAATGCTGTCGGCTGCCGTAGCCAAATCCATTCTCGAAGGAGTCTGAACATGAAGACACCGTTGCTCTGGATTTCTCTTCTGGTCATCGCCGCCGGAATGATGGTCGTAAACGGGCAGGAAGGAACGCCGCCCGGAATGCCGCCCATGCAGACGCCGCAGATCCCGGGTATCACCACCGCGGACCAGTTCCCCCAGGCCTGCGTGGACTGCCACCTTAATTACACCGAGATGAACATGGACGTGCGCCTGAGCACGATCATGAAGGGCATGTCCGAAAAGGTGGATCCGGAATTGCTGAAGAAATTGCAGCCGACCGCCCCGGAAGGCGTCACCTTGAAAGGCAAACACCCCGAACTCGGCCCAGAGGCTTTCAACAACATCCCCGCATCCTGCCGGACCTGCCACAGCCCGAACTCCAAGACGGCTCCACCCGCGAAGCAGATGACCCACGTCATCCACCTGACAGGGGAAGAGAATATTTTCCTGGGCATGTTCGGCGGGGAGTGCACCCACTGCCATAAGCTGGACAAGACCACCGGCCTGTGGTCCATCCCCAGCGCGGCGGAGAAGTAGACTGGCTATTGCGAAGATTACTGATATGAAATCCCCCGGAATCCCCCGGGGGCTTTTCATTTGCCAAATCCCCCCAAAACCGCTTGACTGGAGGCCATTCTCGGGATATATTGGTTGTCAGAAGTGGAAGATAACCGGAGCCCGACATGGAGCCTGAAATATATCGGAAGCGCGCGCTGCGCACCACCAGGACATTCCTGACCAAGGGAACCTGTTCGCAGACGCTGCTGGCCGTCTTAAACCGTGCCTACGGGCACCCCCTGCCCGTCGAAGAGGCGGCTTCCGACCCGCTGGCGGGAGGCCTGGTCCAATACGGCTACCAGTGCGGCCAGGTCTGGGGGGCGGCGCTGGCGGCCGGAGCCCAGGCGCACCGCTTGTTCGGCGCCGGCCCGGAAGCTGAAACCCGGGCCCTCATCGCCGCGCAGGGGATCGCGGCCGCGTTCCAGGCGCAGACCGGGCACCTGAACTGCCTGGAAATCACGGATATCAGCCGGTCGTCATCCGGGCTGCGGATGTTCGCCTACTTTTTCCTGAAGGGCGGGGTCGTCGGCTGCTTCCGCATGGCCTCGCGGTTCGCTCCGGCGGCCTATGGCGCGATCGAAGCCGCCTTCGCCGCCGATCCCGGAGAAACGCCGATCCTGCCGGTCAGTTGCGCCGCCCTGACGGCCCGCCGGTTGGGCGGCTCCGACCTGCATGCCGTCATGGCGGCGGGGTTGGCCGGAGGCATCGGCCTGAGCGGGGGCGCCTGCGGGGCCTTGGGGGGCGCCATGTGGATCGCAGGGATGCGCCAGTTCCAGAAAGCCGGCAAGCTGGCCTACAAGGACCCCGCCGTGGTGCGGGTCATGGAAAGATTCCAGACCTGCTCCGGCTATGAATTTGAATGCGCCAAAATCGCCGGCCGGAAATTCGCCGGCCCCGCCGACCATGCCGCGTACCTATGCGAAGGGGGCTGCGCGAATATCATAAACGCGTTAAGCTCTGAAGGTAAATAACCATGCCCCTCCGCATCATCCGCCTCGGCACGCCGCGTATCAAAGATGAGGGCCTGCGCCTGGGCACGGTCCGCCGGCCGCCCCGGGGCGTGCCCAAAGCGCAGTTCGCGGCGCAGAACTGGTACGACGTCTGGTTCCCCACCCTGGCTCCCAGCGCCGAGACCGTGAAGCTCGGGCTGACGGCCCAAACCGAAGCCCAGTGGAGGGCCTACGCCCGCAAGTATAAGTCCGAGATGGCTCGGCCGGACGCCGCCCACGCCCTGGACCTGCTGGCCGCCCTGTCCCATACGGCCAACTTCTCCCTGGGCTGCTACTGCGAAGACGAGAGCCGTTGCCACCGCTCCATTCTGCGGGAACTGCTGATGGAACGGGGCGCCCGGATAGAGCGATAACGAGGTAAAGGCACGTGGGAAATGGATATCGCCCTTAGTCTCATCGCCGGCATCTGCCTGGCGGCCGCGACCGGCTTCCGAGTGTTCGTTCCCCTGCTGGGGATGAGCATCGCGGTGCTGGCCGGCTGGATGACGCCCTCCCCCGGGTTCGAGTGGGTCGGTTCCGGACCGGCGCTGATCGCCTTCGCCACGGCCACTGCCGTCGAAATCGGGGCGTATTACATCCCCTGGCTGGATAATGCCCTGGACGCCGTGACCACGCCCCTGGCGGTCGCTGCCGGCGTGATGGCGGCCGCCGCGCTGATCGGCGATACTTCACCGCTGCTGAAATGGGTGTTGGCTATCATCGCGGGAGGCGGCGTATCCGGCATCGTCCAGGGCGGCACCGTGGCCTTGCGCGCCGCCTCCACCGGCGGCACGGGCGGGTTGACCAACCCGTTGATATCCACGCTGGAGCTGACCGGAGCCGTCATCATCACCATTCTCGCCATTGCATTACCGGTCCTGGGTCTGGCCCTCGTCGTCTGGATCTGCTACAGGATGATCGCGTTCATGGGCAAAGCACCGCCGTTCAGGAAGCGGTCAACGTAAAAGCCAAATCACGACCCATTCGCCGCCATGGAAGAGAAAGCGGGGTAACCGGGTCAGTTGTTTTAAAAGCTCCCTGAACTACTTTAGGGAGCTTTTTTATATTTATGAAAGTTATCGCATAATGAGTGAATATCACTTGACAAACGCATGCGTCATTATGTAATTTGATAATGCATGAGCGGGTCGCTGGGTAAGGGCGGCCCATCTCTGTTTGGGGGATTCACATTTCATCGAACGGCGCAAATAACGACTATACATACTTGGAGGTAGCGATGAAAAATTGCTCCCCTTTATTAATCCTGGCCGCATTGTGCCTGGACAGCCTTGCGGCCTTAGCCCAGCCGCCGGACACGCTTTGGACCCGATTCTACGGTCAACAGACTGAAAGCGAATTTTATTCCATAGCAAATTGCGAACCGTATCGGACAGGTTATGTTTTGGGAGGCTACCTGCGTAGCGGCGCGTGGGATGGCTATATTTGGGTCGTCAAAATTGACTGCGACGGAGATATCGAATGGGAGTTCGTCCGGACAATGCCCAGTTATTTTTCCGCATGCAGACAGGTGTTGCCCGTAGCGGATGGATATATTATTGTGGGCACAAGTGACTATGGGGTCGGAAGTACCGATGGATACATAGGGAAGTTGAATCTAAGTGGTAATCTCCTTTGGGAGACGATATACACTACTACAATAGATAGTCTTGTTTTTAATTGCGTCACCGAAAGTCACACGGCAGGCTATACGGTTGGTGGTTATTATCGCGATTGGATAACTCCTGAATGGCACCTGGACGGTATCATGCATCAAGTCGCTGCCAATGGGGATAGCCTTTGGTCAACCATTTATGGTGCGCCCGGTTGGTATCACGAATTCCGGTCCATTCAAAAATCCACTGGCAACGGCTATATACTGGCAGGTGATATGGGATTTGGCGGACCGGCGAATATGCTGCTGGTGAAGATGGACATAAACGGCAATGTGTTATGGGATCAAGTTTACATCGTCACCGACTACCAGTCGGCCAAGTCGGTCAAGCAAACGGCAGAAGGCGGGTACATTATGGCCGGTGATGCCAGGCCCGCTGGAAGTTCGTCGAATGCCTTCGTGGTGAAAACCGATTCTCTGGGTGAATTCGTATGGTGGCATGAATACAACAGCTACAGCGTGTGGAATGATATATGTGTGGAAATTACCCAGACGCCAGAGGGCGGCTATTTTCTGGCATGTAATGCCGATTCGGCGGACCTGGGCGGTTTCTATGCCGTGAAAATTGATGGCAATGGAGCGCAGCAATGGGACAGCCTGTACACTTTTACTCCTTCGGATGTATGTAATGCCGGTATTCCCGCTAGTCCCTGGGGCAGCGGTTATATCATGGCCGGATCCGGTGAAAACAGCATTGGTTTAAAATCGGGTTACGTCGTGCGCCTGGGCAACGGATCCCAGATGGAGATGACCATCATCCCGGAGTACCCCCAGATCATCATCCCCCCCGGCGGCGGCAGCTTTAATTTCCAGATCTCCCTGACCAACCACGGCCAGACGGCCCAGTTGTTCGACGTCTGGACCGCCGGCATCAAGCCCAACGGGCAAACCACCGCGCCCAAGCTGGGCCCGATCTACAACTGCCAACTGGGGCCGGGCATGACCTGGACCAGCACCTTAAAGACGCAGAACGTTCCCGGGGCCGCCCCCCCGGGCACCTATCAGTACGCCGGCTTTCTGGGGGATTACCCCGATACCGTGTACTCCAGCAACAGCTTCCCCGTGATCAAGATGGGCAGCGGATCGGATCAGTCTGGGGATGATTGGGATCTTGCTGGGGCGGAGGCTGCGGTTCCCCCGGACAACTACAGCCTGGAAGTACACCCCAACCCCTTCAATGCTACAGCGCAGATCCGCTTCGCCCTGCCGCAGGAGGGCTGGACCCGGGTGGCGGTGTACGACGTCAACGGCCGGGAAGTGGCCCGCCTGTGGGACCGCTGGACGCCGCAGGGGTACTTCACCGTCCCCTGGGAAGCATCAAATCTGCCCAGCGGCATCTACTTCGCCCGGCTGACCACCGGCGGACACAGCCAGTCGCTGAAACTGCTGCTGGTGAAGTAGCAGAGCAATCGCTCGGGTGTTTTCTTTGAAGCCCTCCTGGATGGAGGGCTTTTCTATTTGCAAAATGAAAGCAAATACCTTGACAATAATTGAACTTTTGAGTATATTGACCAGCAGTGTGATCGGGGAAGCCGGATCCGTTCGGATCAATCCGTTCCGAAAGGAGGAGAAGAGCCATGAGCCGTCCCTCCGTAGCGCAGGCGGCCTCGCGCCTCTGCTTTGGCCTGGCCGTCATCGGCCTGCTGTTCGCCCTGTGGGGGGGGTGCCAGTGGTACCAGGCCGGTACGCAGGCGGACGAGGCCCTCCCGGTTCTGGGGGCGCTGACAGAATATCACCGGGATATGCGGGTGGTGGGGGCGCAGATTACGTTGATAATCGGCGCCGGCGTCATGATCACGGCGGGGAGTGTGGCCTGGTTCGCCCGGGGAAAAGCAAAGAGAGCAGCGAATCATGAACCGTGATGCGAGGTCCCGTAGCAACGGGAAACGTCCTGTTCGCGGCTCCACAACGAGGCGTCCCACCGCCCGGATAGTGGCCGCTGCCGCGCTGTCCGCGCTCCTGCTTATTGCTTTCTCTGCTGCGGCCGGGCCGCCGGCCGAAACAACCGGCCCCGATTTCCTGCTCGAGCGGGGTCCCAAGGCGCAGATTCTGTACCTGGGAGTGTTTCATTTCGATTATCCCGGGCTGGACGTCCATCAATCGGCCCACCAGGTGGACGTGATGGCTCCGCAGCGCCAGCGGGAGATCGCAGAGTTGGTGGAGCTGCTGGCTCGGTACCGGCCCACCCGGATCGCGGTGGAGGCCACCCCGGACCGCCAGCCGTTCCTCGATTCGCTCTACCGAGAATTCCACGCCGGCCGGTGGGATCCGGCGCGCAACGAAATTTACCAGCTCGGCTTCCGGCTGGCCCGGCGCCTGGGCCACGCCAAAGTGTACGCCGTGGATGCGGAACGGCATCCGTTCTTCGTGGACCTGGCCCGGGAGCAGCTGGAGCCGCGGGCGGAAGAACTGTTCGCTACGGACCGGGAATGGCGGGAGCGCTTCGACCGGTGGCGCAGCTACGAAGATTCGACCGCGGCCGAGCGCGGGGAAACCCTGCGCCGGATGTTCCTGCAGATGAATTCGCCCCTTCAGATCAACCGCGCCCATTTGAGTTACTCCGTGGGCTTCTTCAAATTCGATGGAGAAGAGGGCGGTTACCTGGGCGCGGATTTCGTCTCAGGCTGGTACAACCGCAACCTGCGCATTTTTCGCAACCTGCAGCGCATCACGGAATCTCCCGGGGACCGGATTCTGTTCCTGGTGGGATCGGGGCATCTCCCTCTCCTGCACTTCATCACGCAGCATTCCCCCGAGTACGATCTGGTCGAAGTGGCCGATTACCTGGGGCAGGAGTGATTTTCGCACTCATCCCGGGACGATGGCCATGGACTTGGTGAGCGGATGGCCGCCCGTCCCGCCCGCCGCACTGGCGAACCCCGGTACAGGCCTCGAACGGCCGCTTGTTTCCATTGGAGCTGGAGTATTTTTATGGTGAGGAGGAATTATGTTGACGCCCGAGCAAATGGTCAGCCTGCAGGCTGAAAGGCATTCCCTGGTATTAGACGATCATATTCGCACGGAAGAAGAGTACGTGCTGCACCTGATTCATACCGCCGCCTATGCCCACGCCGCCCGCCTGGTCGAGGGGAAAAGGGTGCTGGACCTGGGGTGTAACACCGGCTACGGGTCGCAGATCCTGGCGCGGTCCGCCGCCCGGGTCACGGGAGTGGACGTGTCCGGCAAGGCTATCGCGCTGGCCCGGAAGCGTTACGCCGGACCCGGAATCGCTTTCCACGTGATTGACGGGATGCACTTGCCCTTCGAGGGCAGCGAGTTCGAGGTGGTGGTCAGCTTTCAGGTCATCGAGCACATCGCGGATCATGCCCGATACCTGGGCGAGCTGCGCCGGGTCCTGGCGCCCGAGGGCTTGGCAGTTTTTACCACGCCCAATGCCCGGCTGCGGCTGGCCCCCGGCATGAAGCCGTGGAACGAATTCCACGTCCGCGAATTCGATCATGCCGAGCTCGCGGAGCTGCTGGTCGGCTACTTCCCGCACGTGGAAGTCTACGGCTTGTTCGCTCCGGAGCCGGTCTACGCCCTGGAAGCCGGCCGCCTGCAACGGGCGCGGGAGACGGCCCAGAAGGCTCAGATGCGCGGCGCCGCCGGATCCCGTCTCCAGGCCTGGAAAGCCGGAATCAAACGCCTCCTGCCCGCCGCGGCCCTGGCCCAGATCCATCGGGCGCGACGGCGCTTCGTGGTCCGCTCCGCCGGCAGTCTGGAGGCTTTCCGCGCGGCCTACGGGGTGGAGGCGCTGTTCTACCGGGAGGACAGCCTGGAGGCGGCGCTGGACCTGATGGCCGTATGCGGCGACAGTGAAGCGGCGCTGCGTCAGGCCCGGGAACGGCTGGCGGTGGAAACGGAATTGGATGAACGATTGCAGGCATAACCAGGAGAAAGAAACATGGCAGAGACATCCCCATCCCAGGTGCTGGCCACGGTGCTGGATAACACCCGCGCCTTGACCCTGTTTTACCTCCATCACGCGGAAGATGTGGATCGCGCCCGGAACTTCACCGTCGGCGGCTTTAAAACCAACAGCATCGAGTGGATTGTGGCTCACCTGGCCTGGGCCGAAGACTTTCTCATTCTCCGCGGCGTCGGCAACCAGGGGTTGGACGTTCCCTGGTTCGAACGTTTCGCGTTGGGAGCGGAGCAGGCCGACGCGTCCGCCTATCCGCCGTTCGCCGAGGCGGTCGAAATTTTGCACCGGGTGCACCAGCGATCCCTCGAGCTGCTGAAGACCTTGCCCGAGGCCGTCCTGGACCATGCCAACCATGTCGGGCTGGAATTCGGCGCCGGCAACAGCAATCGCATTGTCATCCAGCACTGCATCCGGCATGAGGGCGCCCATGCCGGGCACCTGGGCTGGCTGCTGCGCATGCACGGGAAGAAGGTGATCTGAAAATTGGGAAGATCGGACATTAGAGCCTATCCGAATAACTCTCACCCAGGTGTCATTCCCGCAAGCGAAATGCAGTGAAGCGCGTCGGGAATCGGACGGGATGAGGCGATTGCGAACGCGGGTGAAAACCCTTGCCGGTATGACCGGTTATTCGGATAGGTTCTTAGCCATGAGAGCTATCCGTCAAAACCTGAGGAATGCCATGATCAGACTGTCGTCGTTGCTGGCTGTCTTCGGTATTGGCCTGATGATCATCAGTCCGCTCTTGCTGCTTTGGCATCCTGACTGGATGTCGTTTCAATCCATCCTGGCCTCCGACGGTATGTTTGACGGCTTTATCCTATATGGCCTCAAAGGATTGCCGCTGGGATTACTCTTGGCCGGATCATTCCTGGTTCTGGCCAGTGTGGTAGTGTACATCATGGAGCGCAAAGCCGGGAAACTGCTGGAATACAGCACGAGGACATTTTTAACGGCGTTGATCATCATCAAGATGTGTCTGTGTCTGATAACCATCGGTGTCACTCCCTATAACATTGGCAAGTATGATGCCTACTCCAATTTCCATTACGCCAAGAACCTGGCGGAGGGTGAACCGGTGGTGTCACCCGAAGGCCGGCCCACCGCCTGGTGGCCCATCGGATACCCGCTGCTGCTTAGCCTGTTTTTCCGTATCCTTGGGGTAAAAGTATGGGTGGCGCAGGTCATTAACGCCGGCATTCTGACGTTGACGATGGTGTTGACTTTCTACTGGGTTCGAGACTTGATGGGAATCCGAATCGCGCAAAAGGCCGCACTGGTGTTGACCCTGCTTCCCTCCCAGACTTTCTATGCCGTCCCCTTAATGTCCGACATGTTCTTCGGATTGTTGCTGCTGGCTTTGCTCTGGGTAATCACCAAAAAAGCCACCGGATACAATGCGTCACTGGCCGGGCTGCTTCTGGGCCTGGCGATGCTGACGCGTCCCACCCTATTATTTTTCCCCTTGGTACTACTCCTGTACCGCCTGGTAAGAGACAAGGATTGGAAGAGAGCCCTGGTCCATGCCGTCATCATCATCCTGGCCGCCGAAGCCGTGTTGTTGCCCTGGCAAATTCGGAATTACCGGCTGTTCCACCAGTTCGTACTCGTTTCAACCAATGGGGGGCATCATCTGTGGATGGGAAATAATCCGCAGGCCCGAGGCGGGTTCTTACCCGTGGAATGGCACGCGACGAGACAACAGTTGAAATACATGAGCACGCTTTCGGAGGCTGAAGCGGATCGCTACGCTTTGCGACAAGGGTTGAATTATATAGCGCAGCATCCCCTCCAAGCCATTCAGGTATGGCCCAAAAAATTGTTTTACCTGCTCTTCAAAGACAGCCGGTCTGTGGCGACGGCGATCGCGGATACTCACATTAAGATAGCCCCGGCCGTAATCATTGGAATGCTGGGGGCCACCGAAGGATTCTATACGGCGGTGCTGCTCTGTTTCTTCCTTTCCTGGGTGGCGCTGATACGCAGGGAGAGGGCCTCGCCGCGGAATGTCCTCCTTAGCGGCACCGTGCTTTACTTTCTGATGATCACGGTGGCCTTCATCGCCGAAGGGCGATACCACCAGCCGTTGGTACCGATCTTCGTGCTGTTGGCGGTATGGAATCCATCCACCCCGAGCGAAGAGCAGGCCGCGGCCGCCGGCCTTGAATCCGTTCACCCGGCAGCGTGAGCGCTGCCGCGCGTTCACCCGCGAAACCGTTGTTGAACCTAGCGTCATTCCCGGTCCGGCCTTGAACCCCCCGAATTCTCCCGGTGGAGGAGGAATCGGAAGACCGGCCGAGGGAGAATAATCCGCATCATTCCAACCCCTTCCTCAAAGGAGACCCGCAATGTTTGAGCAGGATGAAGAATCCCGGTTGCCGTTCCCGACCCGGCAGATCGTCATGAACGGCGAGCTCGTCGAAGAGTACCTCATTCCGGATCACCACAAAGCCGCGGTGCTGCGCGATATTTACCTGGGCGAACCGGTGCCGAGGCTGGACGAGGAGCGCTTCGATCTGCATTCCGGCAAGAAATTCGTCGTCCGCGACTTCCGCGTCACCCGGGAAAACGGACGCAACTGGCTGGTCAGCCCCTACTACGAAGAGGGCGGGGGCACGGTCATTGACTGGATGCCGGCGGACTGGAGCAAGGCGTAGACCGCGCCTTCATATCTCTGGATATACCCTTCCCTGTCACGAGAACGTTCTAAACCAGGCGGCCGTCATCTTCGTGAAAAACCGGGTGGCGGCCGCCGGATATCCTGAGCCTCATGAACCTTTCAGATCTCGGCTTTGACGCGTGGTTCCGGGACAGGCTGTCTTCGGAAGTCCAAGCCGGCCATTCCCTGGCCCGCGTCACGGCCGTCAACCGCGACAACTGCCTGATCCGGAACGAAACTTCCGAAGTTCCGGCCGAAATGACCGGCCGCCTGCTGTACTCGACCGAATCCACCCTGGACCTGCCCGTGGTGGGGGACTGGGTCCTGGCGGACTACTTCGACGATGGAGGCGGTGCTGTCATTCACGCGGTGCTGCCGCGCAAATCCTTCCTGCGGCGCAAAACCGCCGGCAAGAAGGTGGATTACCAGATGATCGCCGCCAATCTCGACGCTGCCTTCATCACGCAGGCGTGCACCCAGGATTTCAACCTGCACCGGCTGGAGCGTTACCTGGTCATGGTCCACGAAGGGCGGGTCGAACCGGTCGTGCTGCTGACCAAGGCCGATCTGGTCAGCCCCGAGGAGCTGGAGAGCCGCCTGGCCACGGTGTGCGCCCTGGATTCCTCCGGCCGCGTCCTGGCCGTCAGCAACGTCACGGGCTATGGCCTGGACCTGTTGCGGCAGATGCTCGAGCCGGGTAAAACCTACGGCCTGCTGGGCTCGTCCGGAGTGGGCAAGTCCACGCTCATCAACCGCCTGGCCGGCCGCGATCTCCTGGCCACCGGCGCCGTCCGGGATTTCGACGGGAAGGGCCGCCACACCACTTCCCGCCGTGAACTGATCGTCCTGGACGGCGGCGCCATGCTGGTTGATACCCCCGGCATGAAGGTACTGGGCAACATGGACGCCGGGGAAGGCCTGGAGGCGACCTTCGCTGATCTCCACGCCCTGGCCGCGGACTGCCGCTTCGACGATTGCACCCACACCCGCGAGTCCGGCTGCGCGCTGCTGGCGGCGGTCCGGTCCGGGCAGGTGGACGAGGACCGCTACCAGGGCTACCTGAAGCTGCTGAAGGAAGGGGAATTCAACCAGTTGTCCTACGCCGGCAGGCGCAAGAAGGATCGCGACTTCGGCCGCTTCATCAAGATCGCCAAGAAAGATCTGAAGGCGAGGCGGTGAGAGCCGCATAGGCAGAATGTCGGCCCAACGGAGGTGGCTGTGTCGGGGCGATGCATTTGCCGCGATGAGGCCTCGAATGCCGATGGGGCCGCCAATCCCTGCAGAGGCCGGCATCACAGGAATTGGAGGGCAAATGCTTCGCCCTGAAGGGAGGTGGCTCGGCTTGGATAAGGGCGAAGCATCTGCGCAACGGGTAAACGATGCAGCCATTGGCTGGAGATGATACTCTGGTAAGAGTCAGCGGCCTCTTCCGGGCAGATGCATCGCCCCTACGCGACGATCCCCCGGCCTCTTCCCAGGAATGCCACGCAGTGGTCCCTGCCACGCGGTGGCCACTTCGTGGCGGGAAATTCCTGGGCTACGATCATGCTACCCACTGAAGTGGGTGCAATTAAAATATCCGCCATGCAAGGTAATTTCACCGCCGACCCCGGCCTGTACGAGGCCCTGTTTGACCTCCTGGACCTCGTCTTCCCCGGCCTCCGGCAGGGGGCGCAGGAGATCCGTCGCCTGGGAATCGCCTGGGAAGCCGTCTCCACCCCCTTCGTGCATTTCGAGCACGGGAAAGTGGTGTCCCACGTGGGGGTCATTGAACTGCCCCTGGTGGCGATGGGCCGTCCCGTGACCGTCGGATCGGTGCACGCCGTGGCCACCCACCCGGATTACCGCCGCCGCGGCTATTACGACCGGCGGATGCGCGAACTGCTGGAGTACGCCTCCGGCCGCTGGGAGGCGCTGATTCTCACCACCGAGCACCCCGAGTACTTCACCCCGTTCGGTTTCCGGCACGTCCCCGAGCAATGTTTTTTCCAGCCGGTCAACCTCGGCCGCAGCGACCGGTTGCGCCCCTTGAACCTCCGGGATTCCGCCGATGTTGTGCTCCTGCACCGCCTGCTGGACACCCGCGAACCGGTCTCCCAGGTGGTCGGGGTCGGCCCGGAGAAGGCGGTGTTCTGCTTCAACGAGGCCCGCCGCCCGCTGTACTATGCGGAAAGCCTGGATGCCCTTATCTGCCTGGAGCGGGAGGATTCGGCTTTGCACCTGTACGACATCGTAACCCCGCACCTGCCCGCCCTGCAGGACCTAGCGGCCGTGCTGCCGGGGGCAAACGAGCTCATCTTTCACTTCGCTCCGGACCGTTTCGCCCCTCAGGCCCGCGCCGTTCCCTACCTGCTGGATCACGACGGCCCCTCGTACCTGATGGTGCGCGGGCCGCTCGCGGCGGAAGGGGAGGCGTTCACGCTGCCGAGAGGGGCGAGGACGTGAGGAAGTGGGAAGGGGGTTTGGAAAGAAAAAGAAGAAATAACGCTTGATCTGCGTGAATATTTGCACTATTATAAAATTAAGTAGCCGGACTTATACTTACATCCGCTGGGATAAGTGGAGGCGCCGGCATCGCAATCAGCAGGGAGGATCCGATTATGCATTTGCACTTGGAAAAATCCGTATGGATGGATGCGCGTGAGACACTATCTTTGGATGCGATTATGCATCAAGCCACCACTTCACTCATCATTTCTGGTCATACACTGTATAAATTTGCTTCCGATTTATATGTTAAGAACGCTCTGGTTGATCTTTTGGCGCGCAATGTACGAGTTACTCTGGTTCTCTTGAATCCATATTCCAGCTACAGCTATGCCCATAGACCCTTTCACGATCTGGAAAGCCAGGGCGTACCGTATAAGAGCCAGATGCATAAAACCATCGATTTTGTTCATGAAATCTCCACCAGTTTAGGTCATCCCCAGACTTTCAATGTGTACTTGACACAATACATGCCAAGATTCCGTACCATCCTCATTGATGACAGTATTTGCCATGTTCAATTGTACATGTACGGCAAGGACGTCAGCCTCACGCCGGAATTAGTCATCACCGAACAAAGTCAGACTCCCTGGTTTGGAGTTATTCGGGATTCTTTACAGGAAATGTTAAAATCCGTTGATGTCATTCCGTTAATAAAAGACGGAAGATACAATGAGAACTGGGATAACAGCCAAATTGCCGACGGGCTCAAAAAATGCCTGCATACCAAGTGTTGCCGGGATCAACGTAATTTTTGGAGCACCATTGAAACCATAATTCTTGGTTATCAGAATAATCCCCAGCGAAGAAATGAAAATGGTCTGTATGATGAGGACTACACACCCGGGACATTCACCCTGGACTGTATCTCCCCCGCCACTCAATATATTAACCCTCGGATGAGCTTCGATAGGTGGCTCGACAGAGTCCTCGATGATGAGATAGCCCTGATAAAGGCACATCAAGCCGAACTGTTTTATAGATACTCTGAATCTGACCTGCGCGTGGACGTGCGACGGGTTCTGGATCTATGCCGCATCGATGGCAATCCTTTAAAATGTAATATCTGGCTACAGGAGTACTCCGATATCATCAGGCGAATACTATTTACCTTGCTGGTAAACAATCCTGATCATGAACTGAATACCTGTCCGCAGTTGACGCATGAGCGACAAGAATTGATCATTGATGCCATTAATTGGTTGGAGAAAAATCGCCAGCCATCCATCAAACAATGGTTACACCTCTCCATTGCGGCAGGTTTGCTGGGGATCAATGAAAAATCCACCCATGCCGCTACCTCTTCCATCGAGCATCACGGAGCGATAGTCCTTGAACGACCTGGGGAATCACGGGCGGAGGCGATTTCCAGGGTGGGACAGGATCTGTGGGAAACGGCCAATAGTAATTGCCGAATCGACGCTTCCGATTTTTTCTTGAACGTTTTAAGCTCAGCATACGGTAACTTTAAACTCGCGGTATTCTTGGATGATTTCCTGGAGTCGGTGGTCGCCTTGAAGTATTATCAGGAGCTGCTAAGAATGTATCCCAGCCTGGAAATTGATTGTATACCAAGATCCATTCGCTGTGGCAACGACGCGACATTTGATGACCTGCAGATACTACTGCCACGGTTTCCCGACCTGGCAAGATCGAACCGCTTTCGCATCGTTGAAAAAGGCCCTAAAATCGGGGGCGTCAACCTGCTGAAGATCCACCCTGAGGTTACTCAGGTGATAGATCAGGCTTCGGCTTTGGACGTGCGGGGAGCCAGGAACTATGAAATGATGCAGGGAATTATGAAGGAAGCCTATTTTGGATTCATGGTGTGCCGTGAAATCAGCGAATCCGTTACCGGGCTTTTTGCGCCGGATCGTCCCCTGATCTATATCCATCATACACCCGGGGAACGATCTTTTGATGGGTTTAAACTCCGGCATGAACGCAACCAAAACGGGCGTATGCTGGCCAAAACTACTGTGAACGATCAGAAGGAAAAATGGGGAGGAGGTTCGGGATGGCTATTGCACCATCAATCGGATAACTACCGTAATCGATACCAGATTTTAAGCTCATTTTACAGCCAGCAAGCCCCGAATTTTCATGCCAAGTTCGGCGCACTGCTGGAATCAGAGGTCGAAGGATTTCTGGATAAGCTAAATGGGCGGGTCCTGGTAATAGGTTGTGGTTCCGGCAAGGAGGTGGAATATCTGCGACAGAAAGGCCGTGACGTTTGGGGATTCGATTTCAGTCCGGATGCCATCGCCTTGGCGCGGCAGAGAAATATTCATCTGAAGAATCGGTTCTTCGTCGAGGATTTGTACAATATTGACACAATTATGCAAGGAGAATTCGATGGGATCGTGGCCAACGCGGTATTATTGCATCTCCTGGACCGCGATCATTTGGTCATGATCCTGGAGAAGATACGGGCGCGATTGAAACCCTCTGGCCTCTGTTTTGTGCGGAATCTAGACAAGGAGGGGGGTGTAAAAGAGGAATTTGATAGTCGTCTTTATTACCAAGACCGGTGGTTTGTTTACTACACTGAAGATGAGCTGACGCAAGCAGCGCGAAGGGCTGGATTCTCCATACTTGATCGCGTACGTCACCGCCACGCGGTGCATAAGGGGGTATACTGGCTATCATTATTGCTGAAAAACGGGACGATTACCCGGTTCAATTCTCTACCGATCGATACTGAAAATGAATGGGACATCTTTCTAGGTTACGCCAGCGCTGATACCGCCGAGCTGGCCCAGGAAGTTTACATCCAATTAACGGAACAGACTTTTCACGTTTTCTTTGCCCCTTCGGCGGTCAAAACAGGAACAGAACTTCCAGTTAAGGTCTCGCAGGCCCTCAATCACTGCCGGTATTTCGTTGCCCTGATTTCTCCGGAATACGAAAGATCAGGCTGGTGTAAATTGGAACTGAACCAGAGGGTCACCCGAGATACAAATAGCGATACCCCCACAATTTTGCCATTTCTGATCGGGGGAGCGGAGATACCATCGGTGATATCGCACCTTGCTTATAAAGAATTCCCCAATAGTCAGACCAGCGCTTCGCGAATAGTCCAAGAAATTCTGGGAAAGATCAATAAAGAGTAATTTTATATACCTGAATGCGATAATGCTTGATTATTCGCCATATTCCGGTCGCTGGACCGCTGTATGTTTTGGTCAAAGTGAACGGATCCTGACTTGTTAATCACTGGCCACCCTATGGGATCATTACCTGATGAAACCCGCTATCCCCTGGATCGCCAACCAGCATCCGACACTTTCCCCCGGAGCCTCCCATGCCTTGCCTCCAGCTCCACACCCTCGCCGCCACCCGTCAACGCGTTGAATGAAACCACTGGAAATCCCATGGATAATTCCGCTCTAAAAGCCCTTATCTGGCGCACCGTCCAGGCCCTGAACCGCACCTGGACCCGCGATCCCGAAGCCCGCGGTCTGGAACAGTACTTCCACCCCGGCATGGTAGCCATCACTCCCGCCGACCGCCTGCGCCTGGAGAGCGGCGAGGCCTGCCTGGCCGGATGGCGCAAGTTCGCCCGGGAATTTGAGGTGCTCCGCTGGGAGGAGAAAGACCCCGATGTGCGTTTCCACTGCGAGGGCCGCTGCGCCGTGGTGACCTACTACTACGGCTGCGAAATCCGCCTGCGCGGCGGCGGCCCCACCCTGGAAGTTCCCGGCCGGGATATGCTCGTTTTAGTCCTGGAGCAGGACCGCTGGCTGGTCGTGGCGGATCAGTTTTCGGGATTTCCCGGTCAGGGATAACCTGCCCGTTCCAACCCGAGATGATCATGTCGCTTTTCCACCGTTTGCTGCTGCTGGGCGGGATCTTCAGCCTGGCACTGGCGCTGTTTCAGGCGGTGATCTCGGTGTCGCCGGCCTGGAGCGTGTACTTCGGGGCGCCCGCCTCCATGGCCGCCCAGCCGCTCAAGCTGCTGGCCGCTGGCTGGATCGCCGCCCTGTTCTTCGCCCTGTTCGGCCTGTATGGCTTAAGCGCCGCGGGACGGTTCCGCCGCCTGCCGCTGCTGCGCTGGGGAATTCTGGCCATCGGGCTCCTCTACTTCCTGCGCGGAGTGATGGTGTTCCCGCAACTGGGCTCCGAAGGGATGCCGGACCGGTTCATCGTCTATTCGGCGGTCTCCCTGGCCGCCGGGATCATCCACCTGGCCGGAGTGGCGGGCGCCTGGCGGACCATCCCCGGGAAGCAGAGCCGTGAGCCGCGCGCGGCGTAGCGCCGGGCCGAGTGCCTGGCCGAATCAATCCCCTCTGTGCCACTGCGTCCATCTGCGGTGAAAATGCCTCATTCTCCGGAT
The DNA here is from genome assembly GCA_003599535.1 of Candidatus Zixiibacteriota bacterium. Lineage (GTDB taxonomy): Bacteria > Electryoneota > B3-LCP > B3-LCP > B3-LCP > SURF-9. Next base: position 23,830 of record QZKQ01000056.1, read on the forward strand.
TCGTCACCCATGACCGACCCACTCGTCGAAACCTGGCTGATCAACCACCGCGTCAACCTGCGCCTGCTGGATAATTTGAGCGACGAAGCCCTGGCCGCCACCTTGTCCACCCGTGGCGGGCGCAGCGTGGGGATGCAACTGGCCCATGTGCACAATAACCGCCTCTACCACCTGGAAAACGCCGATAAGGAGCTCTACGGTACATTGGCCCTGATCCCCCGCGAGCAGGGGAACGACCGGGCCGCGCTGGCCGCCGGCCTGGTGGCTTCCGGCGAGGCCGTGGCCGAGCTGATCCGCCGCTGTCTGGCGGCGGGCGGGCAGATGAAGGGCTTCAAGCGCGGCCTCGTGGTTTTCACCGGCTACCTGATCGCCCACGAGGCCCACCACCGCGGCCATGCCCTGCTGACGGTCAAGCAGTCCGGCCTGAAGATCCCCGAGGCGCTGAAATGGGGGTCATGGGAATGGAATAAAATTTGATCCGGCAACATACCAGCGCCGGCACCCGCTGCCTCCCGGGTTGGTGCCTTCGCCTTCACCGGTAATTCAATCATGTTCTTAGGGGAGGTCCCCATGGCACCACGTCCTTACGATTTCAGCGATGAAACCAAGAAGGCCGCCATCGAACGGCAAGGCGGCGTCTGTGCCTGGTGCGGCGAAGAGATTTCCACCGACTGGTCTGATGGCCCCTATGATGGCGTTGCTCATCATTTAAAGCCTGGAATTCACGGTGGTAGAAATGACTTGGATAATTGCGTCTATGTGTGTCGCGCCCATCATATGCATCCTTGTCACGGCATGGCCCCCTATGGCATCGATCCCCAAGGGGGCAGTTCCGACACGTGGGTGAGACTGTCCCGGAGCGATTTCCAGTACTGGAAGAAGTCCTGACCGGCCGAGAATCCCGCAAAGGCGCAGACAACGGCCGGCTTGCGGTCAGGAACCACTCCCTGGAGGCGGAGAAATCATGACGTATCTCCCATTCATCCTGGCCCTGGGGTTGCTCCTCTGCGGCTGCGCCGAGACCTCCCACGAACCCGCCCCCGTGCCGCCGACGGATTACCCCGACTGCGCCAAGCTCCCCTCCGGCCGGGTGGACGCCCACGCTCCAACCGTGCACGTGCCCGACTGGAGCGATCCGGTGCGGGTGGGATCGGGTATCAACACCTCCTGCCCGGAAGACGCCATCGAGATTTCCGCCGACGGGCAGACGCTGTACTTCTTCTTTTCCCAGGATCTGCTCGATTCCCTGAATCCGGCGCAGATGCTGGCCTTCCCCAACGGCACCTGGCGCGCCCGGCGCAATGGCGGCCCGGGGGATTTCGCTCTGCCCGAATGTTATGACCTGGGGCAGGGGACCGAGGCTTCGCTGGACGGCGAGCCCAGCTTTTCCCCCGACGGCGGCCGGGTCTACTTCCATTCCCTGCGGGCGGAAAATACCGGTTACCAGCTCGACCCCCCGGAGGACGACATCCTGGACGTCTATGTGGCCGAGATCGCCGGCGGAGTGCCGGGGCCGGGAGTCAACCTGGGGCCGCCGGTCAACAGCCCCTACAAGGACGGCGAGCAGGCCATTCATCCCGACGGCGTCAGCCTCTACTTCGCCTCCACCCGGCCCGGCGGGCTGGGCGGCGCGGACCTCTGGGTCTCCGTGCTCTCAGGGGAGGCCTGGAGCGAGCCGCTGAACCTGGGCGTGCCGGTCAATTCCCCCGCCGACGACCTCCAGCCCGCCTTCACCGCCGCCGGCGACACCGTGTACTTCGCTTCCAGCCGCGACCCCCAGGCGGGGGTTGCCATCTACCGCTCGGCCCGCCTCGGCGCCTCCTGGAGCGACCCCGAGCTGGTGATCTCCGGCCTCGCGGGCGAACCTTCCCTCACCGCCGATGGGCAATACCTCTACTTCGTGCACGTGCTGTCCGACGCCGCGGGGCTGTTCGACGCGGATGTGTGGTATTGTGAGAGGGGGGAGTAAAGAGGGGGATACCCGGCCCGGCACACGTACAAGCACACACATATTGCTACAATTGATGGAATTTTCTAAAAAAAAAAAAAAAATCTCCCTTGTTTCCTGCCCCTTTTCTCCGTAACATTAATTGCGAGCTGCAACTCTGATGGTCTGCCTTAAGGGGAAGCCGCGGCTTCACCCGGGGATTGCACACGAGAACGGTATTCGGCTCGCCCGTAGCACCGTCCTGTAACCAAATCCTAAGCAAGGAGGCCTCCCATGAGAAAGATGTTCCTGGCGTACCTCGTCCTGATGTTGGTTGCAAGCACCGCATTGGCGCAGATTGACATCAATTTGACGCCGGATGATCCCGTCACTCTGCCCCCCCAGGGCGGCATGGTGATGATCGGCGTGGAACTGACCAACACCTCGTCGGATCCGGTCACGTTCGACGCCTGGGTGGAAGCCTTTACCCCGTTCGGCACACCCTACACCCTGGTATTCCCTGTACCCATCACCGTTCCGGGCAACTTTACCATTGAAGCAACGCTCCGCGTCCGGTTAGTGCCCCCCGCTCCCGCGGGCGAATACCAGGTGATCGCCAACGTCGGCGATTATCCGGGCACCATCATGGATGCGGATACCGTTACCGTCATCAAACAGGGGACAGATGGTCAGGCCGGTGAAGGCCAGCTGGTGTTCGGCGAGCTGGTGGGCAATTTCAGCCAGTCGCCTGCTGTCCACGCCATGGCCAAGGCGTACCCCAATCCCTTCAACCCCTCCACCGTCATCAGTTACACTCTGCCTGAGGCGGCTCAGGTGAATCTGGCGGTCTTCGATCTCGCCGGCCGCTTGGTGGCGACACTGGATGAAGGGCAGCGGGAAGCTGGTAGCTACCAGGCCGTGTTCGATGCGGCCAACCTGCCTTCCGGCACCTATCTGTACCGTCTGCAGGCGGGAAGCACCACCGTCAGCGGCAAGATGCTGCTGCTGAAGTAAGTACTGCGACAGTATTGTAGTTTGCGGAGGCGGCCAGACAGCCGCCTCTTCTATTTTTTTTGGAATAAATGCGCGTCCGGTAATCCCCCGAGCGGCTACTTCGTGGCGCACCAATCGGCTTTTATGACATCGCGCTTCTTCAGCCCACCGGAATTACCTTCCATATACCCCTCCCAATGCCCTCCACCCCTTCCCGTATCAACTGATGTGAAATTGTTCGCGGGGCGGCCCCCTGCGCCCGCCCGCGCCTTTACCCTGATATTGTTGCGAAAGGAAGGGATTCATGGATACGGTTCTCCCGATTGAAGTCCGTACGGTACATCGCGATACCGAAGCGATCATCAACTATTTCCCCATTCCCGGATCCGGCGTGCTGCCAATGAACGCGTTTTTGATCCGCGCCCGGCAGCCGGTGCTGGTGGATACCATCTGGGCGGGCGTGCGGGACGGCTTTCTGGACCGCCTGCGCGATCTGATAGACCCCGCCGACCTGCGCTGGATCTGGCTGACCCACGCCGATCCCGACCACATCGGCAATCTGCAGCCCCTCCTGGATGAGGCTCCCGGGGCGCGGCTGGTCACCACTTTCGTGGGCATGGGCAAGATGGGCCTGATGCAGCGCCCCGTGGACCGCGTCTACCTGCTGAATCCCGGCCAGAGCCTGGACGTGGGCGACCGCCGCCTGCTGGCCCTGAAGCCTCCCACCTACGACGCCCCCGAAACCACCGGCCTGTTCGATACCCGGACCCAGATCCTGTTCAGCGCGGACAGCTTCGGCGCCCTGCTGCCGGAACCCGCTGCCATGGCTTCCGAGATTCCCCCCGACACCCTGCGCGACGGGCTGGTGACCTGGACCACGGTGGATTCCCCCTGGCTGAACCTGGTGGAACGGGAAAAGTTCGATCGCTCCCTGCAAGTGGTCCGCGACTTGAGTCCCCGCGCCATCCTGAGCAGCCATCTGCCGCCCGCGGTGGACATGATGGACCGCCTGCTGGAGTACCTGGGCGCCGCGCACTCCGCTCCCCCCTTCGTGGGACCCGACCAGGAGGCCCTGGAGGAGATGATGGCGGCCACGGATCAGGCCTGAACCGGCAGCCACCCGTTGTCATAATCGCTCAAATAGCTCTTGACTTTTTCGCCCAAGGGATTATATTGTCTTGCCTGAATAGCTCCGCTCATCCCGTCTTGCATCCGCTACGAACTACCAATGATTCTACTTACAAGGAGGCGCAATGCCATACCTGCACAGGAATACTCCGGTCCGGCTGGTTTCAATCCTGTTCGCGGTCCTGTTGCTGGCCGGTTCCGCCACGGCGCAGGAACCGGAGAGCCCCGACCTGAGCGGCATTCCGCAGCCGGTCATGGAAGGCCTGAAAGCCCGCTTCCCCCAGGCCGAAATCCGGCAATGGAGCCAGGAGGAGGAAGGCGGCATCGTCGTCTATGATTTCGAATTCATCCAGGACGGGCAGAAGCTCGAAGCCGACGTCAAGGAAGACGGCTCCATCTTCAATTGGGAGAAAGCCATCGCCGCAGAAGATCTCCCGGGGAAGGTGAAGGAAACGGTCACGTTGAAGTACCCCGAAGCGTCCCTGGTGGAGATCATGGAAATCACCGCGGTGAACGAAGGGAAGGAAGCCCTCGAAGGATATGAAATCGTGCTGAAAACCGCCGCGGACAAGGAGGTCGAGGTCATGGTGGCGCCGGACGGGAAAATCCTGGAGGAAGATGCCGTCAACCCTGAAGCAGAGACCAAACCTCAGCGCCTTGACCGGCGCACGGAGGGGAAGAACTGAGTCTGTCCGACAGCCTCGAGAATCCATCCGCCAGACCCTGCCGGAATTGCGTGATAAGTTGCCTCCGGAATTGCAGGAAAGCACGGGTGATGATACGCTGGCATGAAGGCCCGCTTCAGCACCGCCCCGTCCGGCCGGTTATGCTGTACCGGCCGGGAGACCGTTTTTCAGGGTCAGGGCCGCAGTTGACATAAAGCGAAAGTCTTTGTATATATAAGCTCTGAGACCTCCCATGGCGCCCACGCAATTTCTGAATCCCGATACCCTCCACCGCAACCCCGCCTTCTCCCAGGTGGCTGTGGTCAGCGGCACGGTGCGGACCATCTACGTCGGCGGGCAGAACGCGGTGGACACTCAGGGGCAGATCGTCGGCCGGGGGGATATCACCGCCCAGACCGAGCAGGTGTTCCGCAACCTGGAAGCCGCCCTGGCCGCCGCCGGCGCCTCCCTGGAGCACGTGGTCAAATGGAACGTGTACGCCGTATCCGGGCAGCCCCTGCAGCCCGCCTTCGCCGTTTTCCAGCGGATTTGGGGACAGCGCGCCAATCCCCCGCTGATTTCCGTGCTGTTCGTCGCCGGGCTGGCGCATCCGGATTTCCTGGTGGAGATGGACGCCATGGCGGTGGCGCCGGAAGACTGATGGATACCTCGTGGACGTGATGACGGACACTCGCGAACGCCGCAGCCTGCTGGCCGTCAACCTGGGGCTGGCCGCCAACCTCGGACTGGCGGGCCTGAAGACGGTGGTGGGGGTGCTGGGCCACAGCCCGGCGCTTCTGGCCGACGGGATCAACTCCGTCTCCGACGTGGCCTACTACGTCGTGGTGAGCATCTTTGTGCGGCTGGCCCGCAAGCCGGCGGACGTGGAGCATCCCTACGGCCACCGGCAACTGGAGACCATCGCCGCCCTGGTGGTGGGCGCCTTCGTGGTGACTACCGCCATCGCCATCTTCTGGGACGCCGCCAACCGGGTGTACGACCTGCTGACCGGCCAGGGCGATTTCACCGGGGCGGCGGCGGTGGCGCTGCTGGTGGCCCTGTTCACGGTGGCGGTGAAGATCGTTCTGACCGCGCTCACCCGGCGCCTCGGCCGGCAGACCGGCAATCCCGCCGTGTACGCCCTGGCGCACGACCACCGCAATGACATTTTCGCCGCCTCCGCCGCCGGCTTGGGCATTTTCCTGGGACGCATGGGCTATCCCTGGGTGGACCCCCTGGCCGGCGCCCTGGTGGCCCTGGTCATCCTGCGCACCGGCATCTACATCCTGCGCGAATCTTCAGAAGACCTGATGGACACCGTGCCCGGGCAGGAGCTGGAACGGCGCATCCGCGAGATCCTGCGGGCCATCCCCGGCATCTGGGAAATCGAGGAACTCCAGGCCCACCGCTTCGGTCCCTACCTGGTGGTCAACATCACTATCGGGGTGGACGGCGCCATCAGCGTGGAGGAAGGGGACTGCATCGCCACCGAAGTGGAACGAATGCTGCTGAAGGGCATAGACATGGTGCAGCGGGTCCACGTGCACTATCACCCGGCCCGGCGGCGGTAGCCGCTCTTTGCCGGCGGAAGTACCAGCCCGGACGCGCCGCCCCGGCGGCCGATCCGGGTTTTTCATGACCTTGATTCTACAATATTTAAAAGTCAACGTATTACTCAAAGTGGCCCATGATTTAACATCGGGTGACCCGACAGAAAGTCAGCGCCGCGAACAAGCCAAGGATGAATACCATGTCCCGATACCTTATTGAAGTGCCGCACGAGGAAGATACGGTGGCCTGCGCCCGCGTGGTTCGGATATTTCTGACTTCCGGCTCCCATTTCCTGTCCAACGCCGACTGGGGCTGCGAAGACGGCGAACATTACGCCTGGATCATCATGGAGGCGGACAGCCGGGAGGAAGCCCGGACCATTTTGCCGCCGGCCTTCCGCCAGCAGGCGCGCATCATCAACCTGAACAAATTCACCGTTGAGGAGATAGATGATATCCTCCGCTACCATCGGCAGCCGGTAGCAGCGACTTGATGGCTTTCCTTCGTCCGGGAGGGGCTGTCCCAAGGGAATGTCAATTTCATGGTGATCCGTCAGACGGCGGATCACCATGACACTACTGACCTGACCTTTTGGGACAGCCCCTTTCCTTTTAATAACGACAATCAAGGATTTTTTACTTGCATATTTGCAAGAATTACGGTAAATTTCCTGTTGGGAAGCGTGGTAAAGCCTAAGTCAATATTTCCCGTAACAATCTGCCGCATGATAGCACCCCTGCGCGGTTTGCCGCCGGCGAAAGGAGGTCGTCATGAGGATCTTCGTCACCGGAGCAACGGGATTTATCGGATCGCACCTGGTTCGGCGCCTGCAGGGATCACCCCACCAACTGCGCTGCCTGGTGCGTTCCACCAGCAACACCCGTCCCCTTCAAGAAGCCGGTCTGGAGTTGTTCGACGGCGATATAGCTGATCGGGCATCCCTGGTGGAAGGGATGAAGGATTGCGATGCTGTCATTAACCTGGCTAACCTGTTTGAATTCTGGATTCCGGACAGACACCGGTTCACGTGCGTAAACGTGGAGGGTACCCGCGGCCTAATGGAGACCGCTTTGGACGCCGGAGTGCGCAAAGTTGTCCACGTCAGTACCGTGGCCATTTTCGGGAATGCGGAGTGGCCGGTCACCGAAGCCAGCCTTCCGGGCCAACGGTGCGCCAGCGAGTACGCCCGCACCAAGCGGGCCGGAGACGACCTCGCCTGGGACCTGTACCGTACCCGCCGGTTACCCTTGGTGGTGGTCTATCCCGCCTGCGTCCTGGGCTCCGGCAACACCAAGGCCGGAGGCCGCTACCTGTGTAACCTGGTGCGCGGCGCCTTGCCGGCGCAGGTATTCACTGGTCATCCCTTCCCTTTCGTGCACGTGCGGGACGTGGCTGAAGCCCTGGTCCGAGTCCTGGAAAAGGATAATAACCTGGGAGAAAAGTACCTGGTTTCGGCGGAGAACCTGACGTTCGGAGAGATCAACCGGATGGTCTCAGAGATTGCCGGTGTACGGCTGCCCCGTTTCGTCATGCCGGATGCCGCGGCTCTGGCCAATGCTTACATCTTGACCGGTCTTTCACGAATCACCCGCAAGCCCCCGCTGTGGGATCTCTCCCTGGATCAGGCCCTGATCATGAAGCAGGGCATGCAGGTGGACGGCGGCAAAGCCGCCCGCGAATTGGGCTTGGCCTACACCCCCATCCGCCAGGCCGTGGAAGAGGAGGTGGCTCTGGCAGTGGCGGCACAAGCCCGCCCCTCAGCCGCCTGATGATCGTGGCACTATCCGGCATCTTTAACATGCCCTCTCCCGCAGAGGGCATTTTTGCGTATATCTGTCATAAGAGCGATACCGCAGTCATTTGGGAAGGGATTACCCATGGCCTATCTTCGCACCACCGTCGCCCGGTGGGATATGGATCTTTTTTCCCCGGAAGCGGAAGAGATCTTCCGCCGCATCGGGACGGAGGGCGTGCAGGTCTTCCGCCGGCAGCCGGGATTCGTCCGTTACCGCCTGATGCGAGCCGACGCCTCCACCACCGTGGCGGTGGCGGAATGGGAATCCGAAGCGCTGGGCCTGGCCGGGGCGCAGAACTTCCGGGCCTGGCTGGGCGAGAGCGGGATCATGGATCACCTGACCCTGGAAACCCGGGCCGGCGACCTCGTCGCCGCCTCCTGAGATTACCCATGCGCCACATCATTCTCTATATTGCCTCCAGCCTGGACGGGTACCTCGCCCGCCCCGACGGCGGCCTGGACTGGCTGCCCCAGCCGACGGAAGCGGAGGACTACGGATACCGGGATTTCTACGCCTCCATAGATACCATTATCATGGGGCGCAAGACCTACGACCTGATCCTGACCCTGGGGCCGTACCCCTACGCCGGAAAAACCGTCTATGTCCTGTCCCGCACCCGCGCCGGGGAGCGGGACGAGCGCGTGCAGTTCATCGGCGGCGATATTGCTCGCTGGGCTGCGGACCTGAAAGCCGCCCCCGGAAAGGACCTCTGGCTGGAAGGGGGTGGGGAGGTGGTGCGCGAATTCCTGGCCGCCCGGTTGATTGACCGCCTCATCCTGACCGTTGTCCCCGTGCTGATCGGCCGGGGCCTCCCGCTGTTTCCACCCGGAGAATACGGCGACCTCACACTGCGCCTGATACGGACCATTCCCTACCCCGATGGGCTGGTGCAGGTGACCTACGATGTGATTCGTCCGGTATAGCCCACCCCAACTTCCTGCCTCTTCCCTAAAAATCCCACGAAACGCTTGCAAAACAGGCCTTTCGTGCGTATTTTAGGGCGAACTCTATTTCGCTATTCAACTTGGGAGAAATTCAATGGATCTGCTGCAGCGGCTCACCTCCGCGACGGGCATTTCGGGCTGGGAGGACGAAGTCCGTTCCCTGATTCTGGCCGAAATGGAACCGCTGGTGGACGAGGTTTCCACCGACGTCATGGGCAACGTCATCGGCCGGCGCGCGGGCAAGGGCGGCCCCCGGCTGGTCATCGCCGCGCACATGGACGAGATCGGCTTCATGGTCAACCATATTGACGACAAGGGCTTCCTCCGCATCATCCCCATCGGCGGTTTCGATCCCCGGACCCTGATGGCGCAGAAGGTCATGGTCCACGGCCGCCGGGATCTGCCCGGCGTTATCGGGTCCAAGCCCATCCACGTTCTTTCCGAAGAGGAGAAGAAGAAGACGCTGAAGGTGGAAGATTACTTCGTGGACGTGGGTCTGCCCGGCAACATGGTCAAGGAACTGGTCAGCCCGGGCGATCCCGTCACCTGGCTGCGCGACTACACCGAGTTTGGCGAGTGCGCCGCCAGCAAGGCCTTCGACGACCGCGTGGGCGTCTACGTCATGATCGAGGCGCTGCGCAAGGTCAAGGGCAAGCCGTTGAACGTGGAACTCTATGCCGTGGCTACAGTTCAGGAAGAAGTGGGGGTGCGCGGCGCCACCACTTCGGCCATTGGGATTGACCCGGACATCGGCATCGCCATTGACATCACCCTGGCCAACGACGTCCCCGGCGCGGCCGATCATGAGCGCATCACCACCCTGGGTGGCGGAGCGGCCATCAAGATCATGGACAGCTACTCCATCTCCAATCCCAAGCTGGTGGACCACCTGAAGAAGGTGGCCGAGAAGAAGAAGATCAAGTACCAGATGGAGATCCTGCCCCGCGGCGGCACCGACGCCGGCGCCATCCAGCGGGCGGGGAAGAAGGCCGCCGTGGTCACCATCTCCATCCCCACCCGCTACGCCCATTCCACGGTGGAGGTGATCCACCGCAAGGACGTGCAGGCCTGCATTGACCTGCTGGCCGCCTACCTGCAGGACACCGCGCCGCGGGATTACGTGCTGTAACCGCTTCCAATTCGGCTGAAACCGCGCCGGGGCCGTCCTCGGTCCCGGCGCTTCCACAACCATATCATGCCCCCAAAAATCACCGCGCACCGGGCTCCCGGAACACGCGATTTCCTGCCCGACGAGATGGCCCTGAGGCGCAAGGTGCGCCGGGTCATCGAAGAGGCCTTCGAACGCTACGGGTTTCAGCCCCTGGAAACTCCGGCCGTGGAACGCCTGGACGTGCTGACCGGCAAGTACGGCGAAGAGGCCGACCGGCTGATCTTCCGCATTCTGAAGCGCGGCGACGAGCTGGAGGCGGGCAAGGCCAGCGGCGAACTGGCCGACCTGGCCCTGCGCTACGATCTGACCGTCCCCCTGGCCCGGGTGGTGGCCATGCACCGGGGCGAGCTGACCTACCCCTTCAAGCGCTACCAGATCCAGCCGGTGTGGCGGGCCGAACGCCCTCAGAAAGGCCGCTACCGCGAGTTCGTGCAGTGCGACGCCGACATCGTGGGGACGGCCTCGGTCACCGCCGACGCCGAAATCATCGCCTTGACTCACGACATCCTGCAACGCCTGGGTATTCCCGGGTTCCGCATCTTCATCAATCACCGCAAGCTGCTGCAGGCGGTGGCCCAGGCCGCCTACGTGGGCGACGACCGCTTCCTGGAGATGTGCCTCATCATTGACAAGGCGGACAAGATCGGGCTGGCCGGCGTGTGGCAGGAACTGGAAGCGAAAGGCTTCAGCGGCCGGCAGATTGACCTGCTGAAGGGGATGCTTTCCGCCCGGGAAGAGCCGTCGGCGGCGTTAAAGCACATCGCGCCCTACATTGACGAAACCGACCCCGGCCGGGTGGCCTTGGAAGAGATGACCCGGCTGTTCAGCGACCTTGAGGCCCTGGGCGTGCCCGCCGAGCGGATTGCCTTGCGCCTCTACCTGGCCCGGGGGCTGGACTACTACACCGGCCCCATCTTCGAGACGCTGGTGGAAGAGCCGCGCATCGGCAGCGTTACCGGCGGTGGCCGTTACGATACCCTGATCGGCATGTTTTCCGGCGAATCCATCCCCGCCACCGGCACCACCATCGGCATCGAACGCCTGTTCGACGTGATGCGCGAGTTGCAGCTCTTCGGCGAATCCGCCGAAGCCTCCGCTCGGGTCCTGGTGACGGTCTTCTCGGAAGAGAGCCGCGGCGCATCGCTGCAGATCGCCACCGAGCTGCGCCGCGCGGGGATTTCCGCGGAAGTCTACCTCGAAGCGCCCAAAAAGCTGGGCAAGCAGTTCGCCTACGCCGACAAGAAGCGCATCCCCTTCGTGGTGGTGGCCGGCCCCGACGAGATCGCCCGGGGCGAAGTGACCCTGAAGACCCTGGCCACCGGGTCCCAGGCCGCCGTCCCCCGCGACCGGCTGATTGATGAGGTCCGGCTGCTGGGGGGGAGGTGAAAATAGAATCCAGGAGCCAGAATTCAGAATCCAGAAGAGTAGGAGCCAAGATCCAGGAGTTGGAAGAACACCCTGGAAGGGTGGTCTATTAGTAGCCGGGGGATTTATCCCCCGGAGAGGGACGATCCCCTCCTCATGTACCACCCCGCCGGGGTCGAACCATCATCTGCGTAATCTGTTAAATCGGCGGAAATCTGCGATTCTGACAATAAACACGGCGGACTGCGCGGCTGATCAGGCCCGGAGGCTTGATAAAACCATACTGCCCCGCCGCTTAGTCCGCCCTACACCGGCCTGCACTCCGGGCGGGGTCCCCAAAGGGGCAAGCTAAGCCACGCCCCTACGCGGCCAATAACCAGCAGCCAATAGCCAACGACCAACGACCTTATGACTCGCATCTCGCCTCACGTATCTCGCATCTGAAGAGGATCCCATGGCGGTACAGGAAGAACTCCGCACCCCGGAAGAACGGGAAAAACACTGGCTGGAACACATCTACCAGGCGGATGCGCCCCAGCTCACCGCCCGCGCCGTTCTGACCGGCGCCCTGCTGGGCGGCATCATGTCCCTGTCCAACCTCTACGTCGGGCTGAAGTCCGGCTGGGGGCTGGGTGTGGACATCGCTGCCATCATCCTGGCCTTCGCCATCTGGAAAGCCTTTGCCGGCATCTTGCCCATGATGGTGAAGCGCGAATTCAACATCCAGGAAAACACCATCATGATGACCACGGCGGTGGCGGCGTCCTGGATCTCATCGGCGGGGCTGGTATCCGCCGTGCCCGCTCTGACCATGGTCAGCGGCCGCACCTTCATCTGGTGGCAACTGGTCATCTGGATCGGCTCCATCCTGATTCTGGGCCTGTTCATGGCCATCCCCTTGAAGCGGCAGATGATCACCGTGGAAAAGCTGCGCTTCCCCTACAACATCTCGGTGGTAGAAACGCTGAAGGCCATGCACTCCAAGGGCGGCGAAGCCATGCGCAAGGCCAAAGCCCTGGGGATGGCCGGCGGCGTCGGCGTCATCATCGCCTCCGTCCGCGACGGCTTCGGTTTCATCCCCGGCCTGATGAACGCGCCCCTGTCCATTGGCCGCATCAGCCTATCCAACCTGACGCTCTCCTTCGAACCCGGCTTCATCATGATGGGCATCGGCGCCCTGTTCGGCATCAAGGTGGGCATCAGCATGCTGGTGGGCGCCCTGTTGAATTACGGCATACTGGCCCCCTACTTTATCAACCAGGACGTCATCAAGCACCCCGCCCCCACCATTCGCGGCGTCGAAGCCCCCGCTTTTCCCCTGACCATCGAGGCGGGCCATTCGCTCACCGCTGTTCTGGAACGCGCCTCCACCACCCACGAATATTCCGGCGGGACGGCCACCGAAACTCTGACTTATACCTGGAGCCAGCCGGTCACCTACGCCGGCTTCCCCGCACTGCTGGCCGACCTGAACGCCCCCGCCCAGGCGGATGGCTCGGTCAACCCTTTCCACGGCCACGTCGCCTTCCGGGACACCGCCCGGGCGGAAGTCGGCCAGGTGCTGCTGGCGCGCGCCTTTTCCGACACGCTTCGGGAAGCCTCCCTGACCTTGCCTGAAGAGGCCAATCCCGCCTTGGCCGCGCTGGGCTTTTCCCCCGGCGCTACCCGGCATGAAGGCATCGGCGGCTTCCGCAACGTCGCCAACTGGTCCATGTGGCCGGGAGCGGGCATCCTGGTTTCGGCGGGGCTGATGGCGCTGTTCCTGCAGTGGAAGACTCTGGCGCGCACCTTCGGCAGCTTCGGAGCCAGCTTCCGCCGCAAGAAACCCGGCACCGCCAACCTGCTCGACAGCATCGAAATCCCCGGCACCTGGTTCCTGCTGGGCTTCCTGGGAGCCGGGCTGATCTGCGTGATCATCCAGATCTGGCTCTTCAGCATCCACTGGTGGATGGGCATTCTGGCCGTGCTGCTGACCTTCTTCCTGGCGGCGGTGGCGGCCCGGGCCGGCGCAGAAGTCGGCATCAATCCCATCGGCGCCATGGGCAAGGTGACGCAGCTTCTCTACGGCGTCATCTCCCCCGGCAACATGGCCACCAACCTGATGACCGCCAACGTCACCGCCGGAGCCGCTTCCAGTTGCAGCGACACGGTGGGCAACCTGTACGTGGGGCACCAGGTGGGCGCCAATCCCCGCAAGCAGTTCATCGCGCAGATGTTCGGGGTCGTGGCCGGAGCCTTCTTCGCGGTGCCCGCCTACTTCATCCTGGTGCCGGACGCATCCACTCTGGGTGGAGCCAAGTTCCCGGCGCCGGCGGCCATCATCTGGGCCGGCGTGGCCCGCATCCTGTCGCAGGGATTGCAGACTCTGCCGCCCAGCGCCATCGCCGCCCTGGTCATCGCGGTCGTGGCCGGCATTGCCACGGTCATCCTGGAACGGCTCTTCCCCAAGATCCGGCCCTATACCCTGTCGCCCACGGCCCTGGGGATCGCCATGACCATCCCCGCCTACAACAGCATCTCCATGTTCATGGGGTCGCTGATCGTCTGGGTGCTGGAGAAGCGGGCTCCCGCCACCAACGAGATGTACACCATCCCCGTGGCTTCGGGCTTGATCGCCGGGGAGAGCCTGACCGGGGTGGCCATCGCCGCGCTGATGGCGTTCGGGTTTTTAAGCTGACGGCGGGCAGCGTACAGCAGACAGCAGGGGCGCGGCATGCCGCGCCCTTTTGCTTGATGGTAGGGCGGTGGGTGGCCCGGCTTGACCCGCCTGGCAGTAGATTCGAATTGTCCGCCATACCCAGGGTGGGGCAAACCGGGTTTATATTAAAGGCTGGGGACGGCAGGTAGTATAAACCCGGCTTGATCTGCGTCGAGGGTTCTGCCGCAAGAATGTGAACAGGTGCAGATCAAGCCGGGCCACCCCGCCTTCGTCAGGCTCGCGGTGGGGGAGGGGACGGCGGTGCAGAAAGTGGTGCTGCTGAAGTAACTAATAACGAAGAACTAATAACTAAGGGCGGCCACTGGCCGCCCTTTTGACTCGCATCTCGCAGCTTTTCTATCCGTAGCCCCGTCGTTGATGGTGGGGCGGAGCTTGAGATTGCTTCGTCTGGCGATCCCACCGCAAGCGGTGGGGCACCTGTCCGCTCCTCTTTCGCATTTCGGATCGGGTCTCCTCCCCCCTCCGGATCTTTTCCCCTGGCACCTCGTATCCTTACAGTAGTCCGCTTTCTCTCGCCTCTCGCATCTTGCCTCACGCCTCTTTTTTTACATTTCTGTGACAATCAAGAGTAATCCTTTACGTATATTATGCGTCAACCTTCACATGCGAGCGTCATGAACAGAATGATCATCGCCACGCGGGGCAGCGAACTGGCCCGCATCCAGGCCCAAACCGTGGCCGCCGCCCTGCGGGAAAAGCTGGGCGTGGACGTGGACCTGGCCATCATCCACACCCAGGGCGACCGCGTCACCGACCGGCCCCTGCGCGAGCTGGAAGGCCGGGGCTACTTCACCAGGGAAATCGAGGAGGCGCTTTTAGACCGCCGCGCCGACGTGGCCGTGCACTCCTTCAAGGATATGCCATCGAAGGCCCCCGACGGGCTGGCCCTGGCCGCCGTGTCGGTCCGCGAAGACGCCGCCGACCTGCTGATCCTCCGTCCCGAAGCGCACGATCCCGGCATGGGTTTCATCCCCGTGCGCGCCGGAGCCGTGGTGGGCACCAGCGCCGTGCGCCGCGAAAGCCAGTTGAAGGGCCTGCGCCCCGACCTGAAGTCCAAAGACCTGCGGGGCAATGTCCCCACCCGCCTGGGCAAGCTGGCCAACGGGCAGTACGACGCCATCTTCCTGGCCGCCGCCGGAGTCAACCGGCTGGGGCTGAACCTGTCCGGCTTCGTCGCCGTGCGCCTGGACCCGGCGCGTTTCGTCCCCTCACCGGGACAGGGCGCCCTGGCCATCCAGATGCGCGCCGGAGATCCCGCGTTCGAGGCCGTCCGGGCCGCCCTGCACGATCCCGACACCGCTGCCGCTACTGCCCTCGAACGGGCGGTGCAGGCGCGTTTCGGCGGAGGCTGCGGGCTGCCCCTGGGCGCCCATGCCTTCCGTGACGGCGGCGAATGGCAGGGATACGGCCACTGGGGCGGGGAAGGATTCTTCACCTGGTCGCAGGCGCGCCACACCGACCCCGAGACCGTGATCCGCCATCTGCACCGGGCTCTGGCCGAGGAGACAGCATGACCCGGGTGCTCCTGACCCGCGACCGGGAGCGGTCTGCGGATCTGGCCCAAGCCCTGGAAAAAATCGGCCTGTCCGTGGCTATCGAACCGGTCACGCGCACCGTATATGAGGTTCAGGGCCTCCCCTGGCCCGGCCTGGCAGGATGGCGCTGGCTGGCCTTCACCAGCGTGCCGGCGGTCGTGGCTTTTTCCCAGGCGTTGCGGGAAACCGGGGCAACGCTGCCGCCCCGGCTGAAGATCGCCGCGGTGGGCCCGGCCACCGCCGCTGAGATTTCCCGCCGCCTGCGCACACCGGATTACGCCGCCCTCCAGGCGCACGGCGCGAGCCTGGCCCAGGAGCTGCTGGCCGCCGATCCCCGCCTGCCGGGATCGGCCCTGCTCTGGCCCTGCGCCGCCCAGCCCCGCGACGAATTTCCCCAGGCGCTGACCCGCGCCGGAGTCCGGGTCGTGCCCTGGCCCTGCTACCGCACCGAGGCGGTCCCTTCCCGCGAACTGGCCGACCGGCTGAAGGTCCACGCCCCCTGGCAGGCGGCGGTGTTCGCCGCGCCCAGCGCGGTGGAGGCCTTCGTCCAGGCCTGGCCGCCCCCCTGGGATTTCGCCGCCGCGGCCCTGGGCGCCACCACCGCCGAAGCGCTGCGCGAAGCCGGCGCCGGCCGGGTGATCGTCAGCCCCGGCACCGGCACGGAAGACCTGGTCCGGGCCGTGGTGCAGGCCCTGAACGTTTCCTCGCCAGAAAGGACTCCACGCCCATGAACACCGATCCGGTCCAGTCGAAATATCTGCGCGCCGCCCGCGGCGAGCGCCTGACCGTTCCTCCCGTGTGGCTGATGCGCCAGGCGGGGCGCTACCTGCCGGAATACCTGGCGGTGCGCGAACGCTACAGCTTTCTGGACGCCTGCCGCACCCCGGAAGTGGCCTGCGAACTGACCCTGCAGCCCATCCGCCGGTTCGGCTTCGACGCCGCCATCCTGTTCAGCGATATCCTGATCCCGCTGGCGCCCATGGGCGCGGAGATCGCCTTCGGCGAAGGGCAGGGCCCCGTCATCGCCGACCCGGTGCGATCCGCCGGGCAGATCGAGGCACTGCGCCCGGTCCAGCCGCGGGAGAGCCTGGCCTTCGTGCTGGAAGCCATCCGGCAAATTCGGGCCGAGCTGCCCGCCCACGTCGCCCTGATCGGTTTCACCGGCGCCCCCTTTACCCTGGCCGCGTATCTGGTCGAAGGCGGCAAACCCGACCCCTTCGCCCGCCTGAAAGGGCTGATGTACGGCGATCGCCCTGCTTTCCGCCGGCTGCTGGACAAACTGGGCGGCATGGCCGCCGATTACCTGGAAGCCATGATCGAAGCCGGGGCCGATGCGGTGCAACTGTTCGACACCTGGGCGGGGATTCTCCCGGCCCGGGAATTTCGCGCCGTCAACCTGCCCGTGCTGCAGAAGATCTTCGCCCGCGTCAAGGCCTTGAATGTCCCCGCCACCTACTACGCCCTGGCCGGCATGCACCTGCTGGAGGAGATCCGCGAGACCGGCTGCAGCGTGGCCGGGCTGGACTGGCGCATCCCCCTGTCCCGGGCGCGCACCGTCCTGGGGGACCGAACCGCCCTGCAGGGCAACCTGGACCCCACCGTGCTGCTGGGGCCCGAGGCGGTCATCCGCGCCGAGGCGAGGCGCATTGTGGACGAAGGCCGCGGCCCCGGAGGGCACATCTTCAATTTGGGGCACGGCATCCTGCCGGTGACGCCGGTATCCGCCGTGGACCTCATGCTGGACGAAATCCGCCGGGAAGAGCCATGAGCTTTATCCCCTTGCGCGACCTGCCCGAAGAGCGCATCTTCGCCCTGGCCGAGCGCCTCGACGTGCGCGGCCCGCGCTACACCTCCTATCCCACCGTGCCGGTATGGCGCGACGGCTTCCCTCCGGAAGTGTTCGAACGCGCCGTGGAAGACCTGGGCCGCGAGGGGCAACCGTTCGCGGTCTACGTGCACCTGCCCTTTTGCCGCCAGCGCTGCCTCTACTGCGGCTGCAACAGCTACATCACGCACCAGCAAGACCGCATGGCCGGCTACATGGAGGCCCTGAACCTGGAGCTGGAGCGGGTGGCGCAGAAGCTTCCCGCCGGCGCCCGCCACGCCCAGTTGCACCTGGGCGGCGGCACTCCCACCTACATCCCGGCGCCGCTACTGGCCGCCTTCCTGGACCGGTTGATCGCGCTCATTCCCGGGGCGCCGGCCGCCGAACGGTCCATTGAAGTGGATCCCCGCGTCACCACGGACGAGGTCCTGCACCTGCTGGCGCAGCGCGGCTTCCGGCGCATTTCGGCCGGCCTGCAGGATCTGAACCCGGAAGTGCAGAAGGCCGTCAACCGCGTCTTCACCTTCGAGCAGATGGAGAACTTTACCGCCCAAGCGCGGCGGGCGGGCTTCACCGGGGTCAATATAGATTTAATTTACGGACTTCCGAAGCAGACCCGCGCCACCTGGGCCGCTACCCTGGAAGCGGTAGCCCGCCTGCACCCCGACCGCCTGGCCTGCTTCGGATACGCTCACCTGCCCGCGAAAATTCGCCACCAGCAGGCTCTCCGCGAGGAGGATCTGCCCGCGCCCCGCGAGCGCCTGGGCATGCTCCTGGACGCCCACACCTTCTTCACCGGCGCCGGCTGGGAAGCGGTGGGCTTCGATCACTTCGCCCGGCCGGAGGACGACCTGGCCCGGGCCCGCCGCGAAGGCCGGCTGTGGCGCAACTTCATGGGTTACACCACCGGCCGCGGCCTGGACCTGCTGGGGTTGGGCTGCTCGGCCATCAGCGAGTTCGAGACTTCGTTCGTGCAGAATATCACCCCGCCGGAAGAGTACGCCCAAGCTCTCCGGGCGGGACGCTGGGCGGCGCACCGCGGCCATCTGATGGACGCCGAAGACCGCCTGCGCAAGCGGATCATCACCCAGCTCATGTGCAACCTGGAGATCGCCCTGCCGGACGAGGCCTCCGCGGTCCATTGCGGCCTGGCCGGGTCCCTGAAGCAGGCCATGGAATCTCTGCGCCCCTTCGAGGCCGACGGCCTGATCGTGGCCCGCAACGGCGGCTACGAGGTCACTCCGCTGGGCCAGCTCTTCCTGCGCAATCTGGCCATGCCCTTCGACGGCTACCTGCCCCGGCAGGGGGGATCCACCTTTTCCAGGACGGTGTAGCCATGGACCGGGCGGTGCTGCTGGTCAATATGGGCGGGCCTTCGGCGGCCGGGGAGGTGAAGCCCTATCTGCGCGCCATCTTCCGCGACCCGGCCATCATCGGCGCGCCCACCTTCGTGCGCCATCCCCTGGCGGCGTGGATCTCCTCCCGCCGGGCGCCCGTGGTGGCTCAGCGCTACGAGCAGATCGGCGGGGCTTCGCCCCTGCCGCACTGGACCGCCCGGCTGGCCGAAGAGGTGACCCGGGCGCTGGCCGAAGCCGGGCAGGAGATGACCGCCGCCTACGCCTTCCGTTACTGCGAGCCGACCATCGAACAGGCCATGACCGGGCTGCGCGATGCCGGAGCCAAGGAAGTCCATCTGCTGCCCCTGTTCCCCCACTTCACCCGGGCCATGACCGGTTCCATCATCCAGGAGGCGCGGCGCGTGGCCCGCAAGCTGTTCCTGCCCGGCAACCTCACCCGCCTGTGGTGGAACCACCCCGCCATCCTGGAACTGGGACGGCAGTACCTGGTGGAGGCCCTGGAACAGGCCGGCCCCGGGACCCGCGTGCTGTTCGTGGCCCACGGCATTCCCCAGCGCAGCGTGAAGAAGGGGGAAGACTACCCCGACCAGGTGTTCAACCATGCCTGGAACCTGGGGGAATCGCTGCGCCGGCCGGTGACCTGGTCGCTGGCTTACCAGAGCCGCCTGGGTCCGGTGCAGTGGATCCGGCCCTACCTGGAGGAGGAGCTGGAGTACATCGCCGGGAGCGCCCGGTCGCTGGTTCTGTACCCTTTGAGTTTCGTCGCGGATTGCCTGGAAACGCTCTACGACCTCGACCGGATCGCCTCCGAACAGGCCCGCGATCTGGGCTTTCGCACCGTGGTGCGCGCGCGGGTCTTCAATGACGACCCCCGTTTCGCCCGCGCCCTGGTGCGGATCGTGTTGGAGCACAAGCATGCCAAATAGCATTCCCAAAATCGCCGTGGTGGGCGGCGGCGTGGCCGGCCTGGCCACCGCCTGGCTGATGGCCGAGCTGGGCCGCGAAGCCGGCCGCCGCGCCGAAATCACCGTGTTCGAGGCGCTGCCCGAACCCGGCGGCGCCACCCGCACCGACATTATGGAGGGCTTCACCTGCGAATGGGGCCCCAACGGCTTCCTGGACAACGAGCCCGCCACCCTGGATCTGGTCGCCCGCCTGGGATTGACCGACCGCCTGGTGAAGGCCGATGAGAGCGCCGGGCGCCGCTTCATTTACTGGGGCGGCAAGATGCGCGAACTGCCCACCAAGCCGCCGGCCTTTCTGGTCTCCGACATCCTCCCCTGGCCCGCCAAGCTGCGGGTGGCGGGGGAGATCCTGGTGCCGGCCAAGCGCAACGGCGCCGAAGAGACGGTCTACTCCTTCGGGCGGCGGCGCCTGGGCCGGGGCTTCGCCGACCTGCTGCTCGACCCCATGGTTTCCGGCATCTTCGCGGGCGACACCCGCGAACTGTCGCTGGAGGCGGTCTTTCCCAAGATGGTGGCCATGGAGCGGGAGTACGGCGGGCTGTTCCGGGCCTTGATCGCCAAGTCGCGGGAAGCCAAACGCACCGGCCGGAAGATGGGCGGGCCTTCCGGGGCCAACGCCGTCCTGCACACCTTTCGCGAGGGTATGGGCGAGCTGACCGCGGCGCTGGCTTCCCGGCTGGCCGGCGCGCTGCGCCTCGCCTCCCCGGTGCAGGCCCTGGAAGTCCGCGACGGCGGCTTCCTCCTGCGCCTGGAAAACGAAACCGTGCCCGCCGACGCGGTGGTTCTGGCCTGCCCCTCGTGGGCCGCGGCGGAGATCATTGCCGGGCTGGACCCGGACGCGGCGCAGGCAGCGGGAAGGATCTGGCACGCCCCGGTGGACGTGGTCTGCCACGGCCATCCCGCGCCGAACCTGGGGCACGACCTGCACGGCTTCGGAGTGCTGGTGCCCCGCTCGGAGGGTCTCCGCGCCCTGGGCAGCCTGTGGAGCGATTCCATCTTCCCGGGGCAGGCGCCCGCGGGAATGAAGCTGCTGCGCACCATCCTGGGCGGCGCCCACGACCCCGCCATCGCCGAACTGTCGGACGCCGAGCTGGAACGCACCGCGCACCGCAACCACGAGCAGATGTTCGGGGTGCGCGCGGAACCGGCCTTCCGGCGGGTGTTCCGCCACCCCCGGGGCATCGCCCAATACACCCTGGGTCACCTGGGCCGGGTGGCCCAAACCGAGCGCCTGGAGCGCGAGCTTCCGGGCCTGTACTTCACCGGCGCCTCCTACCGCGGGGTGTCGGTCAACGGCTGCGCCAAGGACGCCTTCCGCGTGGCGCGCGCCTTCTGGGATCAATGGGGAGCCCGTTCATGACCCTGATCGCCTTTTCCCTCCTGCCGGCCCTCCTGCTGCTGATTTACGGAGGGTTGCTGACCACCTGGATCCACCTGGCGCATCGCCCTGACGGGCGCGTCGAGGCCCTGGCCGGCCGCGCCGGCTGGGTCGCCTTCGCGCTGTACCACGTCTGGATCCTGGCCCTGGCCGCCGCCCAGCAGCAGCCGCCCATCGCCACCCTGGGCCAACTGGCGGCCTTCCTGGGCTTCCTGGTCATGGCCAGCCAGATCCTGGTGGAATCGAGGATGAAGCAGCGCCTGCTGGTCATCCTGCCCCTGGGCACCGTGACCCTGCTGCTGCTCCTGGCCGTGGCCGCCGGAGTGCGCCCGCAAGAGACGCCTGAAGCGGTCCGGGGGGCCGGCGCCACCCTGCACATCGCGCTGTCCCTGGGCGGCATCGCCATGCTCCTGGGCAGCGGAGTCTTCGGCGCGGGAGAACTGATCCTGCAGCGGGAGATCGCCCAGCGCACCTTCGGCCCGTTCTTCGCTTCGCTGCCCTCCCTGGAGGACCTGCGCAAGCTGCGCGTTCTGACCCTGGGCCTGGGTTGGCTGCTGATCACCGTCAGCCTGGGGTCAGCCATGATCTGGATGCGGCTGTTCCGGACTGATTCCGAGCTGGTGGCCTCCCACCTGCACCCCATGGTGACCCTGTGGGTGGTGGTCACCGCGCTGGCGGCGGCGGGACGCTTCGGCTGGCTGCGGCGTTCGCGGCTGGCGGCGCTGTCAGTGGGGCTGGCCGCGCTGGTCATGGCGCTGGCGGTCGTTTCCGTGGTGGAATTCTTCGTGGGGGAATGGCTATGATGCTGGAAATGGTGGGCCTGAACCACACCACCTCGGTTCTGGCTACGCGGGACAAGGCAGCCATCAGCCGGGACCGGATTCGCGAAGTGTCCGAATTCCTGCTGCAGGTGAAGCACGTGGAAGGGGTGGTCATCCTCTCCACCTGCAACCGCGTGGAGCTATACCTTTCGCCCAGTTATCACCTGACCGAACCGGTGCTGCGGGAACTTTTCGCCCGGGTTTGCCATCTAACCGCTGAAGAGGCCCGCGCCGCCTACGTATACCACGACGCCGCCGCGGTTTCCCATCTGTTCCGTGTGGCCGCCGGCCTGGACAGCCAACTGCTGGGCGAAGTGCAGATTCTGGCCCAGGTGAAGGACGCCTACCAGGCCGCCCTGGAGAACGCCACCACCAATGCCTTCCTGAACCGCGTCTTCCTGCGGGCCATCGAAACCGGCAAGCTGGTGCGGCACCGCACCGGCATCTCGCAGGGGGCCGTGTCGGTGGCCTACGCCGCCGTGGACCTGGCCCTGCGCGTCCTGGGCACCCTATCCGGCCGCAAGGTGCTGCTGGTCGGCGCCGGACAGACCGTGCGCCTGGCGTCCAAATACATGGCCGACTTCGGAGCCGCCTCCTGGCGCGTCAGCAATCGTACCGCGGAGAGAGCCGAGGCCCTGGCTGCCGGCTTGGGCGGCGAGGTCGCCGCCTTCCCGCCGCGGCCGGAGGACCTGGCTTGGGCCGACGTGGTGGTATCGGCCACCAGCGCCCCGGACCTGCTGATCCGCGCCGACACGGCCCGCCCGGCGCTGGAAGGCCGCCGCCATCCGCTGGTCCTCCTCGACTTGGCCGTCCCCCGCGACGTGGATCCCGCCCTGGCTGGAACCGAAGACCTGTACCTCTATACCGTGGATGACTTCCAGGAACTGGTCCAGGCCAACCTGCGGGCCCGGCAGCGGGAAGCCGCCCGCGCCGAGAAGCTGGTGGATAAGATGGTGGAGGAGTTCCAGGCCTGGTACCAGGAGAACCGCATCTCGCCCACCATCCAGCAGTTGCAGGAAGTGCTGGAAGGCATCCGGCTTTCCGAAGTGGAAAACAACGCCCGCCGCTTCTGCCCGGAAGACCGGGAGCAGATTGACAGGTTTTCCCGGGCGTTGATCAAGAAGGTCACCAGCCTGATCATCGCCAACATGAAGCGGGCCTGCGCCGACCGCAACGACCTGTCCCTGGCCCGGGCCGTATCTCTGGCCTTCGCCCCCGCCGATGAAGCCGTTGTCAAGGAAGTACTGGAGAAGCTGAACCGTGAGCTATCCCACTGACCGTCCCCGCCGCCTGCGCCGCGGCGAAACCCTGCGCCGCCTGGTGCGCGAAACCGTCCTGACCGCCGACGACCTGGTCCAGCCGCTGTTCGTGGTCCCCGGCCGCGGCGTGCGCCGGGAAATTTCCAGCCTGCCGGGCCAGTACCACCTGTCGGTGGACGAAGCCGCCGCCGAAGCCGCCCGGCTGGCCGGGCTGGGCGTGCCGGGCCTGATTCTCTTCGGCATCCCCGCGCGCAAGGACGAGACCGGGTCTTCCGCCTGGGACGACGACGGTGAAGTCCAGCGGGCCGTCCGGGCCATCCGGGAAGCCGCGCCGGGGCTGGTGGTCATGACCGACGTCTGTCTGTGCGAATACACCAGCCACGGCCACTGCGGCGTTATTTCCGGCGGGGAGGTGGACAACGACCCCACCCTGGAACTGCTGGCCCGGACCGCCGTCAGCCACGCCCGCGCCGGCGCCGATGTGGTCGCCCCGTCCGACATGATGGACGGCCGGGTGCATGCCATCCGCCAGGAGCTGGACCGGGAAGGCTTCGGCCAGACCGCCATCCTCTCCTATGCGGTAAAGTACGCCTCGGCCTACTACGGCCCCTTCCGCGAAGCCGCCGGGTCGGCCCCTCAGTTCGGCGACCGCCGCGGCTACCAGATGGACCCGGCCAACGCCCGCGAAGCGCTGCGCGAGGCGGAACTGGACCTGGCCGAGGGAGCCGACATGATCATGGTCAAGCCGGGCTTGGCCTACCTGGACGTGCTGGCCCTGGTCAAGCGCACCTTCAACCGGGTGACCGCCGCCTACCAGGTGTCGGGCGAGTACGCCATGATCGAAGCCGCCGCGCAGCAGGGCTGGATTGACCGCCGGCGCTTGATCCTGGAGACCCTGACCAGCTTCAAGCGCGCCGGCGCGGACTTCATCCTGACCTACTACGCCGGCGAAGTGGCAGGGTGGCTGAAGGAAGGGTAGAGCTCTCACCTCCACCCGCTTGCCCCGCCCTGTTTTGATCCCCCCCTGCCCCCCCTTGTTAAGGGGGGATAAAGGGGGGATAGAAAAGGAGGGGATGATCACCTTGGATTAGCGCTTTTAATTGTCTAAGACCATTAGCGGGATAGCATGATAGTAGCCCAGGAATTCATTCCTGGGACGAAGGCCGGACGGGGCAGATCGTAGGGGCGATGCATCTGCCCGGAAGAGGCCTCTGACCATGACCGCACCACGATTCTTTCCGAGGGCAACATGGTTCAACTCATTGTGCAGAGGCTTCGCCCTGGAACGATATGGCAGCCCATCCCCACGCAGGGCGAAGCATTTGCGCACCTTGTCCCGTGATGCAGGTCTTCCCAGAAATCGGTGACCCGGTCCAGCCATAAAGGGCGCATCCCGGCAAATGCATCGCCCCCACACCACCGTTCATTCGTAATTCTAACAGCGAGGGAATCGCCGCCAGGAATCGCTACTCTAACGGGGTGATCTGTAGCAATCAGGCTGAGACACTGCCTTTTCCAAACCGACCGGGCCTCATGGCCCCGCTTCAATCCTGGCGGCAACGCCGTAATCCCTTCAATCCATGATTCTGACAATACGCCTCGGCGAATAAATCACCACGACGACCATGTCCCAATCCCAACAGCTCTTCGACCGCGCCCGGCGGCTGCTGCCCGGCGGAGTCAATTCTCCGGTGCGGGCCTTCAAGGCCGTGGGCGGCACGCCCCCCTTCATCGCCTCGGCTTCCGGCTGCACCCTGACCGATGTGGACGGCCGGGAATACCTGGACTATATCGGCTCCTGGGGACCCATGATCGCGGGGCACGCCCACCCGGAGGTCACTTCCGCCATTGAGGCGGCGGCGCGGCGCGGCACCAGCTTCGGCGCGCCCGGCCCGCTGGAGGTCGAGCTGGCCGAGGAGATCGTCCACCGTGTGCCGTCGGTAGACATGGTACGCATGGTCAATTCCGGCACCGAAGCCACCATGAGCGCCGTACGCCTGGCCCGGGCCGCCACCCGGCGTGAGGTCGTCATCAAATTTGCCGGCTGTTACCACGGCCACGCCGACAGCTTCCTGATCCAGGCCGGATCCGGCGTCGCCACGCTGGGGCTGCCCGACAGCCCCGGAGTCACCGCCGGAGCCGCCCGCGATACCCGCGTGGCCCGCTACAACGACCTGGATTCCGTGGCCGCCATTTTTGACCGGGAGGGTTCCCAGGTGGCCGCGGTGATCGTCGAGCCGGTGGCGGGCAACATGGGCGTGGTCCCGCCCCGGACCGGTTTCCTGGAAGGCCTGCGGGCCCTGTGCGACCGCCACGGCGCCCTGCTGATCTTCGACGAGGTGATGACCGGGTTCCGGGTGCACCCCGCCGGCGCTCAAGGGTTGTACAGCCTCCGCCCGGACCTGTCCACCTTCGGCAAGGTCATCGGCGGGGGCCTGCCCGTGGGAGCCTACGGCGGCCGCACCGACCTGATGACCCTGATCGCTCCCTCCGGGCCGGTCTACCAGGCAGGGACGCTGTCCGGCAATCCCCTGGCCATGGCCGCGGGCCTGGCCACCCTGAAGCTCCTGGACGAGGCCGCCTACGCCCGACTGGAGACCGTGTCCGCCGCGCTGGAAGCCGGGCTGCTGGACGCCTGCCGCCAAGCCGGCGTTCCCGCCGTGGTACAGCGGGTCGGGTCCATGCTGACGCTCTTCTTCCACGCCGGCCCGGTGCACAATATGGACGACGCCTCCCAGGCCGATCATCCCCGCTTTGCCCGCTTCTTCGCCGCCCTGCTGGAACAGGGCGTGCACCTGCCGCCCAGCGGTTACGAGGCCTGGTTCGTCTCCCTGGCCCACGACGAGACCGTCGTCGAACATACCCTGGCCGCCGCCCGGAAGGCGTTGGAAGCCGGCCGGTGATAACGGGCTCCCAATATGCCTACCAATCGCCCCTCCCGCCGCCATTTCCTGCTTTTCCTGCTGTTGACGCTGTTCGCCTTCGCCCAGCTCGGCTGGTGGATCATCTTCCAGATGGAAGAGGGAGCCCGGGTGTCGCGTCTCCAGGAGGACCTGTGGGCCGGCCAGATCGCCACCGCCCGCCAATGGCTGGAAGTCCACGAAGCCACCTATGCGGAGACCTGGTCCTGGCTGGCGCAGACCTTCCCCGACCTGGAACTGCAGCCGGGCGGCGACTTCGCCGTCAGCGAGGAGGCGCGGCAGCGGCTGGATCACCTGGCCCGGGGCCGGGTGCGTATGTTCGTGTGGGAAGGTGGATTCTTTACCCTGGTGCTGCTGGCGGGAGTCGGATTCATGCTCCGCACCCTGCGCCGCGAGATCCTGACCGAGCGCCGCCAGTCCGTGTTCCTGTCGGCCACTTCGCACGAACTGAAGACCCCCATCACCTCCCTGCGGCTCTACCTGGACACCCTGATGGAGCGCGACCTCCCCCCTGAGCAGAAGCGCGAGTTGATGACGGTCATGCAGCAGGACCTGCAGCGGCTGACCGACCTGATTGACCGCCTGCTGCAAGCTCAGAACCTGTCCGCGGGGCGGCGGTCCGCGTCCCTGCAACTTACCAACCTGACCGAAGAGACCCGCGCCGCCCTGGATCAGTACGCCGGCGTCTTCGGCCTGAAGGGCTGCCGGCTGGATTCCCGCCTGGAGGAAAACCTCTTCGCCCTGGCCGATCCCGACCGCTGGCAGGTGGTAGTCAAGAACCTGCTGGACAACGCCTGCAAGTATTCCCCTTCCGGCAGCCCCCTGGAACTGCGCCTGGTTCGCGCCGGGAAGCAGGCCCGCCTGGAAGTCACCGACCACGGCGCCGGCCTGGAAAAGGGCGACACCGAGCGCATTTTCGAACGCTTCTACCGCGCCGATAACGATGCCACCCGCCGCGCCCGGGGCACCGGCCTGGGGCTTTACCTGGCCCGCGTCATGGTCGAATCCTTCGGAGGGAAGATTTCCGCGCGCAGCCCGGGACCGGGGCAGGGGAGCACCTTTATCGTAGAACTGCCGCTGGCGCGGGGAGGGAGCGATGCCTGAACGCATCCTGATCGTGGAAGACGAGGAGCACATCGCCCGAGGGGTGAAACTCAACCTGGAAGCGGAAGGATACCGGGTGGAGGTGGTGGACGACGGGCGGGAGGCCATCGCGCATATCCGCCGCGCCGAACCCGACCTGGTCATCCTGGACGTCAACCTGCCCGGCGTGGACGGTTTTACCGTATGCGAGACGGTGCGGGGGGAAGGGCGGCGCGTCCCCATCTTGTTCCTGACCGTGCGGGACAGCGAGGACGACCGGGTGCGCGGCCTGGAACTGGGCGGGGACGACTACCTGGCCAAGCCCTTCAGCATCCGCGAACTGTTGCAGCGG
Source organism: Candidatus Zixiibacteriota bacterium (assembly GCA_003599535.1). Lineage (GTDB taxonomy): Bacteria > Electryoneota > B3-LCP > B3-LCP > B3-LCP > SURF-9. The sequence continues at coordinate 51,586 of QZKQ01000056.1, forward strand.
GTCAAGGCCATCCTGCGGCGGGAAGAGTGGTACCGGCAGGATCCGGCGACCGGCAGCGTCCTGCAGTTCGGCCCCAACCGGGTGGACTTCTCCGCCTACCGGGCCTGGACGCCGCAGGGGGAAATCGCCCTGACCCAGAAGGAGTGCATGCTGCTGAAGCTGCTGGCGGAAAACGAGGGCCGGGTAGTGGACCGCAATACCATCCTGGACCAGGTGTGGGGCTACGACCGCTACCCGTCCACCCGCACCATTGACAACCTCATCCTGCGCCTGCGCAAGACCTTCGAAGCCGACCCCAAACGCCCCCGGCATATTCACTCGCTCTACGGGGCGGGGTACAAGTTCACCCGGGAGGAGACGGAAGGATGAAGGTGAAAAAAGAAAGTCTAAAGGATAAAGTATAAAGTATAAAGAAAACAGGAGGGTAGGACAGACATTCTTGTCTGCCGGTGGGACGGGCGCCTGTCACATGGTGCTTGGTGCTTGATACTTGGAGGGGCACGCTTTGTCGTGGCCATTTTTTGTTCATTGCGAGGCTCCACAAAAGCCGAAGCCATCTCAAACCCAGAACCGTGTCATTGCTTCGTCATCCCGACCGCTGGTCGGGATGACGAAGCAATCTCAACTCTCCGTCCGCCTCCGCCCACCCCTCAAGGAGTGGGCTACGGCTAAAATGAGAAAGCCCCGTAAACGGGGCTCCTGTAGCTGCGAGCTGCGAGATGCGAGCTACGAGAAAGGGGCGGTCCCACCGGGCCGCCCCTACTTTTTACTTTTTACTTGAGTAAAACCACCTTCTGCACCTGCGTAAAGTCGCCCGCCTCCAGCCTCACGAAATACGCCCCCGCCGCCAGCCCCGAGGCGTCAAACGTCAGCTCGTGATTTCCCGCCTCCCGCCAGCCGTCCACCAGCGTTCTGACTTCGCGGCCGGCGGTGTCGTAGACTTTCAGTCGGATGTGGCCGGCAGCCGGGAGCGTGAAGCCCAGAGCCGTCAGCGGATTAAAAGGGTTGGGCGAGGGCGGCAGCAGGCGGCACTCCTGCGGCAGCGGCGCGCCGAAGGCCGTGGCGGTGGGGGATTGCCAGTTGAGGAGGGTGCCTGAGGAATACTTGATGGTAACGTAGTCTTCATTTGTCCCCATCCCGTTACTGCTTCCTGTCACATAAATATTACCGGCTATATCGACATGAAGTCCACCCAATCCGTGATCGACAGCGTTGGCAGGTCCATTGTAACCCGCCACCCACATCTGGACTCCGTTAAGGTTGTACTTGATTGTGGTAATATCGCCGTAACTGGATCCCATGACTATTACGTTGCCGCCATCGTCCAAAGCGAGCTTATAGCCATAGTCATCAATTGCTCCTGGCCCACTGTAGTATGCCACCCACTGCTCCACGCCATAAGGATCGTACTTAATGGTGGCACAATCGTCGTTATAAACAAAAATCTGAGTAAACCCGGTAATATATACATTACCAGCCCCGTCCACAGCCAAATCAAAAGCTTGATCAACCGCATCACCAAGACCATTAAATATCGCAATCCACTGTTGAATGCCGGCAGAGTCATATTTAATCGTAACATAATCCCAACTTGTCAAGCTTCCATAGCTGGTTCCAGTCACATAAATATTGTCCTCAGCATCCAATACTAAACTGCGAGCGCAATCTTCATAATTCCCTGATCCGTTATGCCGTGCCACCCATATCTGGTCACCTGACGAATTGTATTTAATGGTAGCGCAATCATCCGATGTTCCGACTCCATTGCTTTCCCCTGTGACATAAATATCGCCGTCACTGCCTGAGGCTAAACTGTAGGCACGATCGTTGTTAGATGCAGGGCCATCGTATCTTGCGGCCCATTGCTGGTTTCCCGTAGAATCATACTTGACAGTAGTATAATCTTCGTCACCGCCGATTCCACAACTATACCCAGTCACGTATACATTGCCGTCATCATCAATGATAATAGCCACGGCAATATCATGTGAATTTCCAGGCCCATTGTAACGCGCAAGCCACTGACGGACCCCAGAAGAGTCGTATTTTATTGTGGCATAATCATAGTTTGATCCATTCCCGTAACTTCCACCTGTCACATAGACATTCCCCTGTTCGTCACATGCTAAATCATAGGCTTCGTCGTCATCATTGCCTGGCCCATTATATTGCGCAATCCACTGCTGGATTCCTGAAGAACTATATTTGATGGTCATATAATCATAGGATGATCCGTTTCCAGTACAGTAGCCTGTCACGAAGAGATTATCTGAATCATCCGCAACAATATTAGTGGACCAATCTTCGTAGTTTCCCATTCCGTTAAACCGCGCCGTCCATTCCTGAATGACTCCTCCCGTCAGCATCTGCTTCTGGAACTGCAGCGTGTCCCCCGCCCAGACGGCGCCGGGGTGCAGCCCCACGTAGGCGCGCAGGGTGTAGTAGCCCACCGGCGACCCCTGCGTCAGCGGCACACTGCGTTCCCAAGTCATGGTTTCCCCCGCCTGGAAGGTCTGCGTCACCGGCCCAGGCGAGGGCCCGGCGCTGCCGCTGGGCCGGGAGCTCGTGCCCCAGATATCGGCGCTGATGGTCGGCCCCAGGTTGGTGACGGACAGGCGGTAGGAAAACGTGCCGCCGCTGTCGGGCAGGACTAGCGGCGTGAGTGGGGTCAGCTCGACGGTGAAGGGTTGGTTCCAACCCGCTGACGGCAGGAGCAGGAGAACCAGGGCGATAAGGGCGAGGCTTCGCATGGCAAGCTCCGGGGGAAGGGAACTAAGAACTAAGAACTAAGAACTAAGAACGAAGAACGAACTAAGAACTAAGAATTGTAGTTGCGTGACGGAATGCGTACAGCCTAAGAACAGCGTGAACAGTCATAATATACTAATAGTTTCCGGCCAAGTCATGTGCAATTTTTTGCGTTTTTCGCCACCTTCGCCCCGCTAAAAGAACGCATCTTCAAATAAGGTTGGTTGCCGTCCGGATTGGAATCCGTCGGCAGACGGATGGTTCCGGACGGCATGCCTGCCGGGAATCGCTTCGCTTTAATCCCGGCAGGAACAACAAAGCCCCATATACGGGGCTCCCTCCAGCCCGCCGCCGGCGGGCTGCATTTTGATATTTAATATTTGATATTTGATCTACCCGAGTACCACCCTCAGGTCTTCCTCCGTATTCAGGTTGAACAGCCCCTCCCCGCCTTTCCTCGCCCCCACCGCCTCCCACGCCACTCCCTCCCAGACCGGGGCGAAGGAATAGTGGATTCCCGCCAGGCGCTCTTCCCACAGGGGCAGGGTGTCGCGGCGGTAGAGCGCCGCCAGCGGTTCGGGGCGGCCGTCGCGGGTCAGGCAGGCGAGAGGCCGGTGCGATCCGGCGGCCCGCAGCAGCGCCTCCAGGTCGCGCCCGGAGAGTCGCGGCAGGTCCACCGCCAGCACCAGCGCCCAGTCCGTGGGGCAGACGCGCAGCGCCGCCACCAGCCCGCCCAAGGGGCCGCAGCCGAGGCGCGCGTCGGGCAGCCCACCGGGCAGGTCGTCCCCCACCAGCGCCGGGGCCCGGCCCAGCGCCGCTTCGATTCTCCTGGCTGTGGCAGCCAGCAGGGTCCGCCCGTCCAGCCGCAGGAAACGCTTGTCCCGGCCCAGGCGGGTGGACCGGCCGCCGGCCAGCACGTACCCGGTGACGTGGTGCCGGGGGTTCACGGCTGCTCCCGGGGCGGATCCAGGTGGGCGAAATCCAGCGCCCGGACGTGGTGGACGGCCTTGCGGGCGAAGTTGGCCGCCGACACCGCGGTGTAGCCCAGCAGCAGTATCAGCCGCAGGGGGAGGTCGTGGCCGGTCATGGTGAGGCGGGGCAGCAGAATTTCGGCGGCGAAGAACAGGGTCAGCAGGTTCATGGCCGGGTGCACCAGCAGGGTCAGGACGAAGTCCGCCCGGCCGCGCTGTTGGGTGGTGACGAAGGCCGCGCCCAGGGCGGTGCGGAATTCCGGCCGGCGCAGCACGCCGGGGGCTTTGTCCAGCCGTTCCAGCAGGGTTTCCACCAGGCAGAAGCGGGGGTAAATGGTCCAGGCCGCCAGGAAGGCGCCGCACAGCAGCGGCACGGCGCTGCCGGTCAGGCGGAAGGCGCCCCAGCCCCAGAAGAAGTACATGGCCGTCTTGGGCAGGTGGTCGAAGAGCTTGTCCAGGTATTCCCCGGCCAGGTTGCCGCCCTGGCCGCGGCGGCGGGCCACGTCGCCGTCGGCGGCGTCCAGGATGAAGTGGACCTGCAGCAGCAGCATGCCCAGCAGCCCCACCCGGGGGTCGGTCGAGACCAGCAGCAGCGCCCCGGGCAACCCCACAAGCAGCTTCAGCAGGGAGACGCCGTTGCCGGAAAAGCCCAGCGCGGCCAGCAGCGGCGCGACTTTCCGGGCCAGCGGCCGGGCCACCTTGCGGCGGTAAAGCGAGGTGTCGCAGTAGGGCGGAGCCGGATCCCAGGGCAGATCGGAAGGGCGGGGACGCTCTTCAGCCGCGTTTGCGGATGACGGTGACACGGAATTGTCCGGGGATGAAGTTCAGCGCGTTCAGCGCGCAGGAGGCCAGGTAATAGACGGTCAGGAATACTTTTCGGGCGCGGCTTTCGGGGGCGAAGTAATAGTGCAGGTATTCGAACTGGCCGGCGAAGCCGCGGGAATATTCGCGCACCGCACCGTCCCGGCGCAGTTGCGGGGGCAGGCAGTCTCGCAGCGAAGCCACGCCGTCCTTGGGGCCGAAAGGCCAGCGTCCGGCGCGCTGGGCGCGGCGCATGGCCAAGGGATGAATGCCGGAGCGGGTGTCGTTGTTGACGCTGATCACGCGGCCGGATTCCCGGGTCACCCGCAGCATTTCGGCCAGGGCGCGGGCGCGCATTTCCGGGCCGAAGTGATCCAGCACCCCCACGTTGAAGGCGGCGTCGAAGATTCCCGGCTTGAAGGGCAGGTGCAGGATGGAGGCCTGCACCGCGGCCGCAGGCAGCCCCAGGTCCCGGGCCCGCCGCTGGTCGAATTCCAGGGCGGCGCGGGAGACATCCAGCAGGACGACGCGGTTGCCGGCGCGAGCCAGCCGCAGGGAATGTTCCGCCGTGCCGCAGCCCGCCTCCAGGAGGCGTTGTCCCCGGGGGTCGCCGGTTTCGCGCCGCACCAGGCGCCAGGCCAGTTCCACGCCGCCGCCGCGCCGCAGGAAGCGCTTCAGCCGCGCTTTCAGGCTGAACAGGTCCGGTGCGGGTCCGGCGGCGACACGTTCCCAGTGCCGCGACCAGTTGGTCCGGGCTTGCCGGATGCGGGCGTCTTCATCCGCTGGGGGAGTGGGGTGATTCACCGGGGATTCCGAACATTTTCCGGGCCCGCCGCAGATCCGCGGGCGTGTCTATTTCCATCCAGGGGTAGCCGGTGACGTCCAGGGCGGTGACCGGGCAGTCCCCCCGGCGGATGACCTCCACCACCGCCTCTTCGAAGTAGCGGCTGGGGCGCCCGGAAGCCAGGATGCCGGCGGCCGCCCCTCGCAGGGCGGCCAGCCCCGCGGGAGAAAACTTCATCAGGGGGAGGGATTCCCCCGCTGCCTCGGACACGGGCAGGGTTTTGCTCAGGTCCGTGACCCGGCCGCCCGCCTGGGCCATCTTCATCGCTTCGGCGTCCAGGGAAGAGCAGTCCAGGGGGAGGATGACGTCGCCGGAGGCTTCCATCAGGCGGTCGAACAGACCCTCGCTCACGACCAGGTCGGCGTGGGCCAGGATCAAGGGGCCGGCCAGGAGCCCGGCGCCGGCGTGGAAGGATACCAGGTTGTCGGAAGCGGCGTAGCCAGGGTTGAACACCGGGTGCGCCCCCAGGGCCTGTGCCGCCGGAGCCACCCGGTCGCGTTGGTGCCCCGTGACCACCACGATCTCCCCGGCGCCGCGCCGGCGGAGTTGTTCCACCAGGCGAGCCAGCAGGGTCCGCCCGCCGACCTCCAGCAGCGGTTTGGGAGTATTCCCGCCCAGGCGTAATCCTTGACCGGCAGCCAGGATCAGGGCCTGCATCACACCTTCCGGCAGATAAACAGGGACATGGTGGTGGTGGGCAGATCGTCGCCCCAGATGCCCTTCAGCCGGCGCAGCTCGGCGCGGGCGGCCATATGAGGCAGGCTCGCGAACAGCGCCAGGTCCAGCGGCCGCCAGGGGTGCTCGATGCTCTCCACGTGCAGCCCCGCGGCGGTGAACATGACGGTCCACTCCGGCTCGGAGGGATGGTATTCCCACCCTTCCGCGACCGAATGCCGCTTCGCTTGCAGGGAATACGCCAGCCGGGCGCGTTCGTCGTCGGGGATGGTGGCCCAGTCTTCCACGCTGATCAGCCGACCGCCGGGTTTGATGATGCGGGATATTTCCGCCACTGTGCGGGGGATAAGCTGCCGGGGCAGGTGATGGATGGTATCCATCTCCAGCACCCCGTCGAAGCTGGCGGTCTTAAGCGGCAGCCATTCGGCCGCCGCCTGGATCAGGGGCAGATCCCGTCCCAGGCGCGCCCGGGACAGGTGCAGGAAATTACGGGCCAGATCCAGGCCGTAGTAGCGCATCGCCGGCCACCGGCGTTTGGCTGCGGCTCCCACGATGCCGGGCCCAATGCCCACTTCCAGCCAGCGTTCATGCTGGTGCTGCCCCAACAATTCCACCACGCGCGCATCCGCCGCGCTCCAGCCCCGCTTGGTATAATAACTATCCGCCTGGGCTTCCCAATGTTCGCGCATCCAGGCTGTGGCCTCACGTTCAGTCACCCGTCTCATGTCCCACCGAAAAATACGTTCTGGAACCTCGCATGAGCAGGCTTCCGCAATATAATTGTAGGTGCTCGGGATCCGTAGCGTTTTCGCCCAGAGAATCCCATAGTTCCCAGATAATATATTCGAGCAGCCGCGTTGAGAAATAGCAGTTGCGCCGGTCGAAGGCCCCGACTCCATAGATAGACTGTCCGTCGAAAATGCACCCGCCGCCGCAGATGCCAATGGCGGCGCAATCTCGGCATTCCACGTTCAGGAGGGGGATATAGCGGCTCCAATCCCCTCCTCCGGCCTTCAGTCCGGCTTCGTTGACGCAGGTTGTACGTATGTTTCCGGGAAATACAACAATTTTTTCTCCTTGCGCGGCGCAGTCCCGCAGGCGGAATTTCCGGTGGACCAGGGGCGCCAGCCGGCGGTTGATCTGGTCCACGAACAGTCCGTGCTCCCGGGCAAAGGGGAAGATGCGGATCAGTGCTTCGGTGTACTCGGGGAGACGATCCCAGACCTGGCCGTGGTGGTGGTGCGGCAGGTTCAGGCCCAGGCTGGCGGGGCGGAATTCCCGCACGATGGCTTCGACCAGTTCGGGCAGGGTGGCGATGTTGTGATCACCCACCACGGCGGAGATGCCGTAGTCCAGGCCCAGGTCGCACGCCTCCTTCAGGGCCCGGGCGACCTTGGTGTAGGATCCCCCCGCCCCGATCCGCGCGGTGTTGTGGGCGAACAGGTCGCCATCCAGGGAAAACAGCACCCCCACCCCGTGATCCCGATAAAAGCGCAGTCGCGACCGTTCCGTGCGCGTCCCGTTGGTGAAGATGATGATCTTGCCGCGGACCGTCTCCACCAGGTGGTCCACCGCCTCGCGGTAGAGCTCCGGCTCGCCGCCGGTGATCAGCAGCAGGCCGCCCGGGCCGAGGTCCCGGTTGAATTCCCGGGCCAGCGCGGCGATCTCCTCCCGGCTCATGGCCGGACGGGTCAGCGGCGGGGCGTTGGCGTCGAAGGAGCAGTAGCTGCAGCGCAGGTTGCACTGCGAGGTGATGACCGCCTGCATGGTGCGGACCCGGGGCGGCGTCAGGGGGATCTCGATGACGCGCTCCGGTTCCGGCGGGATGGCGCTTCCCGCGGGGAAGTATTCCCGGGTCAGGCCGTAGGCACCCCAGCGGCAGACGTCCTGGCCGCGGCGGAACAGGTGGTATTTTTCCGGCAGGCGGAGGATTTCGTTCACGGCAGTTTTCCTTGCCAGTAGCTGCCCGCGGTAAAGGGCTGGTTGCGGGACGACAGCGACACGTTGTCAATCAGGGCCTGGCGGTCGCCCTCGCCGGGGGCAAACCAGGGGCGGGATTCCCCGTCCCGCTGGTCGAACAGGCGCCAGATCATCCAGTTCAGAAACTCGCGTTCAAAGCGGCAGCGGTCGGGGTCTACCCCGTCCAGGCGCCCGGAGGCCTTGTAGGCGTCGTAGCGGCAGGCGCCCCCGCACACGGTCATCGCGGGGCACAAACGGCAGTGGGGCATCTCCGGGGAGGAGAGCCCGGCCCACAGGCGGTGGTCGGGATGGTCCGGCGCCGGGAACGCCTCCCGCGGGTAAAACCAGCGCCGATCCGGGTAGCAGGAATCGCAGAATCCCATGACTCCGCCGGGAGCCAGCACCAGCCGCTCGCCGGGCGAAGAGCAGTCCTTCAGCAGGGGATTGCGGAACACGAAGGGACGCAACCGGCGGAAGGGCTGCTCGGCGTAGACGCCGTAGCGGCGGGTCACCTCCCAGCCTTCGATCAGGGCGGGGAAAGCCTGTTCGGTGGAGAGCTGGTAGGGATTGGGCTGGTCTCCGCGGCGGTGCAGGAAGGCGTTCAGACCGATGTCGTGGGGGTGGAAGCGGTCCACCAGGCATTCCACCTGGCGGGCGAAGTCGTCCACGTTGTGCCGCCCCATGGTCACCGACAGCCCCACGCGGCAGCCGCGGGCGGTCAGCAGGTTCCAGGCCCGCTCGGAGGCGGCGAAAGCCCCTTCGCCCGGCGCGCGGCGCACCGCGTCGTTGACCGGGGGCAGGCCGTCCAGGGAGAGGATGACGAAGACGTCGTGGCGGGCCAGAACCTCCGCCTGGTACTCCGTCATCCCCAGCCCGGAGGTGGTGAAGCAGAACCGCACCTCGTCCTGGCGGAAGAAGGTCCGGGGGCGGGCCCGGCGCAGGACCTCCTCCACCAGGGGGAAGGCCAGCAGCGGCTCGCCGCCGTAGACCAGGAGGTCCAGCGGCTTGGTGGTATCGGTGCAGAGCCGGGCGCAGGTTTCCAGCCCCGCGACGATCTCCTCCCGGGTCATGGTGCGCGCTTCGCCCCGCCCGGTGCGCTGATGGCAGTAGCGGCAACTCAAGGCGCAGTCGGTGGTGGGCAGCAGGCAAATGAAGCGGAAGGTCCCCCGGCGGGCGGCGGCGGCCAGGGCCTGGTGGTCGGCCTGGTCGGTCCCGGCGCCCCGTGGCAGCAGGATTTTCTCTTCCCGCAGTCGGGCTGCCAGGTCCGGCGGCAGGCTTTCCCGCACGCCGCCCCGGCGCAGGTAGACCGCGGCCAGGTTCAGGGGGCGGTACAGGGCGATCCAGTCGCCGCGCCGGGAAGCCCACAGGTCGCCGGACCACTCCCATTCCGGCGGCGCCGGGGGCAGGAGAGGGGATTCCGGCTGATCCGGGCCGGTTACGCGGAAAAAATCATCGTGCATAGGTAATTCTCATGCACCAGCCCCTTGCTTTCCTTCCAGCGGGCGGGAATGACCGGGTGGTCGCCGCGGACTTTGAAGCAGTATTCGTCCGGTTCGGCCGGATGGCCCAGCAGCCGCCGCGAGGCGCAGCCGCCGGCGCACACTTCAAGGGCGGAACAATCCCGGCAGACCGCGGGAACGGGCAATTCCATACTCTGCACCATTTTCCGGCGCTGGGTTTCGAAGCTGGAGAGCAGGTCGTCCAGCGTGGTGGTGCTGTGGTTCAGGTAAACGCAGGGTACCACCTTGCCGTCGGCGTGCACCCGGAAGCTGTGCCTGCCGCAGGGGTTGCCGTGGTTGGCGCGCGGGTTGCCGATAGCGGCGTTGACCACCGGTTCGCTGCACGCGCTGAAGGCCGCCGCGCCAGCCATATCCGCGATGGCCTGCCAGAACTGCTCGTAGGTCGGCCGGTGATCGCGGCTGTGCACCGGCTTGTACACGTTGACCCGAAGGTTCAGGTCCAGTTTGCACGCCAATTCGGCCAGCTTCCCCATGGTGGCGGCGTTCTCCCGCATCAGGCAGCCCACCAGGCTGGCCTCGACTCCCAGGTCGCGGCAGCGGGCCACCCCTTCCATGACGTAGTCGAACGACCCCTGCCCCCGCCACCGATCGTTGGTCTCGGCGTCGGGGTAGTCCAGGGAGAAGTCAATGTCGTGGAAGCGGCGCAGGTCCGCGTCGGGCAACTGGTGGACCGTCAATCCGTTGGTGGTCACCGCCAGGTCAATGCTCCGGTCCGACAGCTCTCGCACCAGCTCGGTGAACCGGGGATAGAGGATGCTTTCGCCGGTGCCGAAATTGATGCTTTCGACCGGCAGGCGGTTGACCAGGGACAGGACCTGCGCGTAATCCAGGTCATGGTACCCGTTGTGGGATCGGGAATAGCAGTGCGGGCAGGCGGCATTGCAGCGGTCGGTCAGCCCAATGCCGAAGGTGAAGCCGGGGGAGGTCCGATTTTCCCTCATCGTTCGATTCGTCCTATCAGAGCTTCTCGGGCAATGCGGGCGTAATATTCGGGTTGGTCCTCAATGTCGAACAGATCCAGGGTGAAGAAACCGGAATAGTGGATGGCCTGGAAGGCGGCGAGCAGCGCGGCGAAGTCCAGGTCCCCTTCGCCGGGAATCCGGTGGCGGTGTTCCCGGCCGCGGATGTCCTCGATATGGGTGTGAACGATCCGTTCGCCCCAGCGGACGATGTCCCGGCCGAGGTCGGGTTCGGTGATATGGGCGTGCCCTACGTCGAGGTTGACTTTCAGCCGGGGTGATCCCACCACCTGGATCAGCATTTCCATTTCCCGGGTGCCGGCGATCACCGTGCCCGGCTCCGGTTCCACGGCGAAGTCCACCCCGAATTCCTCGGCGTAGCGGCACATCCGGGTGGTGAAGCGGCACATAGCCGCGAAGGCCTCTTCCCCCTCGCCTGCCAGCGATCCGGAGATGAAGGTTCGCACGCCCAGGTCGCGGGCCAGCTCCAGGCCGGCCAGGCCCTTGCGCTGCTTCTCCTGCCAGCCGGCGCGCTTGCCGTGGAAACTGACCGCGGCGGCCTGCAGGCCGCTCTCCTCCAGGATCCGGCGCAGGGTGGGAAAATCGCAGCGTCCGGGTGCATCGGGATCCAGGTCGCTGTGCTCCAGGCACAGTTCGACCCCGTCGTAGCCCAGCTCCCGCAGAGTCTGGAGCGCTTCGGGCAGACTCCGCCGCCGGAAACCGGACAGACGAAAACCGATTTTTCCCGCCAGAAACCAGTAGAGATCCTGCATGCCGTCCGCCGGTTACATCAGGTTCATTCCGGGGCCGCCGCCTCGAGGTTGCACACGAAGCAGCGGAAGGGGTAGCCGAACCCTCCCGGCCCCTGCAATCCCGAGGGCAGCAGCTCGTTGACGTTGCTGCGCCGCACCCCGAAGAGTTCCGGCGCGGCGGCCTCGCGTTCCGGGAACCACCAGCCGCTGTCGCAGTGCACGATCCCCGGCGCGAACCGGTCGCTGACGCGAGCCCGCATCAGGCAACTGCCGAAGGGGCTGTACACCCGCACGGGGTCCCCGTCGCCCACGCCGGCTTGCGCGGCCGTGTCGGGGTGGAGATCGGCCAGGGGTTCCGGCTGCCGGCGGCGCAGCGCGGGGAGGTTGCGGTGCTCCGAGCCGAAGTAGTAGGGCCGCCGCGAACCGCTAGTCAATATATATGGGTAATTTTGGACGCCGTATTGGTGACGGTAATCACCCATGTAATCATGGTAATGCGGGGTGGAAGCCAGCCCCATGGCCCGCAGCGCCGGCGAGTCCAGCTCGACCTTGGCCGACGGGGTGGCGAACCCCGGAGCGCCGTCGCCGCGCAGCCGGCCGCTCTCGTGTTTTCCGTATTCCAGCGGCGGCACCTGCGATCCCCGCTCGCGCAGTTCGGCGAAGGTGAGCCCCGAAGGCTTCAGCCGCTCTTCGATCCACTCCCCGGCATCTTTCCAGGGGAAGCGGTGCGGCGCGACCCGGCGGCCCACGGCCAGGACGATCTCGGCGTCGCTGCGGCACTCCCCCGGCGGGTCCACCGCCCGGTTGATGGTCCCCAACTGGGCGAAGTGAACGTACAGACTGTCCTTTTCCGGGTACATGGCCGCGGGCAGGATCACGTCCGCCAGGGCCACCGCTGCGGGGTTCAGGAACACGTCCACCATGACCATGAAATCCAGCGTGCCGAACAGTCGCAGCACCCGCCCGGGGTCGGCGAAGGAGGAGGGCACGATCCCCGTCCCCTGCAGCCAGGCCGCCTTGATAGGGTAGGGCTGCCCCGTCTCCATCTGGTCCAGCAGCACGTCGGGCTGGGCGTAGGGGTTGCCGGTCTCCAGCAGGGGGTAGCGTCCCGCCCCGAGCCGCGGGGATTGGACCTCGGGGAAGGCGGCCGCCTCGTCCCCGCGGCGCAGCACCCCGAAGGGCGATCCCTGCAGCACGTTGCCGCCGGGCGTTTCCAGGCTGCCGGTCAGGGCGACCAGGGCCAGCAGCCCGTGGATGGTCCCCAGGCAGCCCGGGTTCATGTCCACGGACACTCCCCACACCAGGGGGAAAGGCCGCGCCCACCCCAGGAAGCGCGCCGCTTCGGTCAGGGCGGCGGCGTCCACCCCGGTCAGTTCGGCGGTGCGCTCCGGGGTGTAGGGTTCGGCCGCCGTCCGCAGCGCTTCCAGGCCCAGGATCCAGTCGCGGCAGAAGGCCTCGTCCACCAGCCCGGCGTGGAACAGCTCGCGGATCATTCCCAAAGCCAGGGCGCCGTCGGAACCGGGACGCAACCGCAGCCAGTGCCGCGCCCGGGCCGCCGCGCCGGTCTTCTGCGGATCCACCACCACCAGCTCGGCGCCGTCCCGCAGGCGGTCGGTCACCCAGCCTCCGAACAGGCCGTCGGGGTTGGATACCACCGGGTTGGAACCCCACACCAGGAGGGTGCGCGGCGTCCGGTACACGCCTGGCGGGGTGGCGAATTCGCCCAGGTCGGGCAGCGGCAGGCCGCCCAGAACGGCCGTGGACAGGGCCACCCGGGGGCGATAGCAGGCGTTGCCGTTGCCGGGCCCCAGGCCGAAATAGTTGGGGCTGCCGAAACTCCAGGCCAGGCGGGGCAGCCAGGCGCCCACGTCGCGGGCCGTGCCCTTGCAGAAGATGACGGATTCCGGCCCAAAGCGCTGCCGGATCTCCAGGAGGCGCCGGGCCACCAGGTCCGCGGCTTCGTCGAAGCCGGCCCGCCGCCAGCGATTCTCACCCCGCGCCCCCACCCGGATCAGCGGATGGGTCAGCCGCTGGGGGTGGTACATGGCCTGGGCGACGTTGCGCCCCCGGGGGCACATCCGCCCGTCATTGTGACGGTTGTCCCGGTCGCCCTCCACGTCCACCAGCCGGCCTCCCCGGACCCGCAGCAGGACGCCGCAGCCGCCGTGGCATCCCGGCGGCGACCAGCAGACCGAGCGGATGATCTCGGCGTCGCCTTCCCGGCGGCGGTACCCGGAGCTCATGGTTCGCTCCCGGCCAGCACGTTTTTCCGGCCGAAGCGGAGGCCGTAGTGAAAGTGCAGCGCCAGGACCGTGTTCAGCAGGGGCGAACGGCTCCGGCGGCAGAACAGGTCCTTCAGCCCGGCGGCCGAGCGGGGCAGCAGCGCCTCGTCGCTGACGGCCTCGCCGAAACGCAGCCGGGCCAGTGGCGTGCCCGGCTCCGGGCGGATGTAGCTGAACTTGTAGCGGATCAGGCGCCGGCCCAGGCGCCTGCGAGCCCGCAGCAGGAACCGCGCCGCGGCCAGGAAGTCCTTCCAGCCCGATCCCGGCACCGCGGCGAAGAAGTTGTAGGAGACCCGCGCCTGCCCGTCCTGCGCCAGCAGGCCCAGGGAACGGTGCAGCGATTCCACCGTGGTCGCCTTGCCCAGGGTTTTCAGGGCCGAGGCCGTGGCAGCGTCGGGGGACAGGTAGAACTCGTCGCAGCCGGACTGCCGGGCCAGGGCGATGTATTCGGCGGTCAGGTAGCGATCCTGCTGGTAGGCCCCCCAGCGCACCTTCACGCCGCGATCCAGCAGGGCGCGGCAGACGGCTTGGGCGTGCCCGGCGGGGTGGTTGAACACCGGGTCGCAGAAGAACACCCGCTGCACACCGTAACGTTGCGCCAGGGTTTCCACTTCCGCCGCCACCCGTGCGGGGTCCTTCAGGCGCAGTCCGGACCCGCTGAGCTGGGGATAGGTGCAGTAGGCGCAGGCCAGGGCGCAGCCGCGCTTGGTTTCCACCCCCACGGCGGCGCGGTCGGCGTAGCGGGCGTAGGGCGCCAGGTCCACCAGCTCCCAGGCGGGGGGCGGAATGCGGTCGAAGTCCAGCCTCTCTCCGGGGCCGGAAAAGGTCACCGTCCCCCGGTCGCGGTACCACAGGCCCGGAATCGCGGCGGGGCCGCCGCCCCGGCAGAGGAATTCCGGGAAGGAGACGTCCGCCTCCAGGAAGAACCCGGCGGCCAGTTCCGGAACCCGCTCCAGCACCAGCCGGGGAAAGAGCGAGAAGCCGCTGCCGCCCACGACCAGGACGGCGCGCGGCGCCAGCTTGCGCAGTTCCTGGACGAAGCGCTGAAAGTGTTCGAAGTAAAAGAAGGGATCGCTGTACTTGGTGGTGTCAATATTGCGCAGGGACAGGCCGATGAGGTCCGGCTGAAAGTCCTGAATGACGGAGCGAGTATCCTCCAGCGGGCGGCGTGCCACGTTGGGGTCGAACAGGCGGAGGGTGTGGTCGGAAAGGTGCGCCGCCAGGCTGGCCAGCCCCAGGGGCGCCACCGGAGGTTCCCGGCGGCCCAGGTACGACTGCAAGAGCAGGAGGCGCATAATGGCGTTTTTCCGGGATGACTGCGGCCGAAGATCTCAGCGGTGCTAATAGTAATATAGCATGGATGAAACGGAAAGTCAAGTAAATAGTTGAGCAATGGGAAGGTTTTTTAACCCCGAAAGGATCGAATGAAAAGCCGTCCGCGAAATCCGGAATGGTAGGGGCGATGCCTTTGCCCTCCCGGGGCCACTTCCGTCAGGAGGCGGATCTGCATCCCCGAAAGGCGGCATTCCCCGGCATGTGGGACAGATGCTTCGCCCCTGCACCTCCCTTAAAAAGAAGCCGGGCGCCGGGTCCCGCCGCTACGGAGATAGCGGCGGGACCAGGGGCCCGGATTAGAGCGCTCTATGGGTTAAAGCGCGATCCGTTATTTAAGCAGCATCCCCCGCTGCACCAGTACACGCCCCCCGGCTTCCAGGCGGAAGAAGTAGATCCCGGAGGCCACCCCGGACGCATCCCAGACCGCCTCGTGGACCCCCGCCGGGCGGACGCCGTCCAGCAGGGTGGCCGTCCGGCGGCCCAAGGCGTCGTACACCGCCAGGCGCACCAGCCCGGATTGCGGCAGCGAGAATGGCACCGTGGTCGCGGGATTGAAGGGGTTGGGGTGGGGTGGGGCCAGGGCGAATTCCGCAGGTTGCTGGGGAACGCCCGCCGGAGCCGGTTCTCCTGCATTCTCGCCCCAGGACAGGTCCCAGGCGGCCGCCTCGTCGCCACCCGGGTCTTGGCCGGTGATGGTAAAGGCGAAGCTGGCGGCATCCCAGATCTCGCCCGGATTGGGGCCCGCGTTGACCGCGAGGAGGTACCCTCCAGGCGGTGCGGCTGCGGGAATGCCCAGGCGGACGGGCAGGGTGAGCTGCTGTCCGGGAGCCAGCGACAGCGGCGCGGGCGCGCCGAAGTTGATTTGCTGCCCCGTGGGCCGGGTGATCCGGATCCAGGCCTGGAAGCCCTGCGCCTGGCCTGCCGTTTCGTCAAATCCCGCGCTGAATTCCAGCGTCCCGCCCGGAGGCACAGTGGTTGAGCCCGGAGTCAGCGTGACGGAGACCGGGGAGTTCAGGTCGAAGGCGCGCAGCCGGCCGTCGGCCGAGCCGACCACCAGCCGGCCGCCGGCCACCGCGGGGGAACTTTCCACGAAGCCTCCGGCCGGAGCCCAGTCCAGCACCGCCCCGGTGAAGGCGTCCAGGACGTATACCTTGCCTTCGTTGCTGCCCAGGTAGAGCGCTCCGTTGGCCAGGGCCGGGCTGGAAAGCAGCGCCCAATCGCCGAGAGAGCGGGTCCACAGGGGGGCGCCGTCGTCCAGGTCGTAGGCTGATACCGAGCCCTGGAAGCCGGCCGTGTACACCGCGCCGTAACCCACCGCCGGGGCCGCGTAGCGGAAGTCCATGGGGCCGAAATCCCGCTGCCAGACGACTGCACCCGTAGTAGAGGAAACCGCGGTCAGGCGGTTGAAGGACAGTCCGCCGCCGTTGGCGATGGAGCCGAACACCACCTTGCCCTCGGCGGCCACCGGCGCGCTGTACACCGCGCCCGGTGCGGTCACGGTCCACAGTGGGGCGCCCGCGGGGGTGAGGGCGTGGATCATCTCGTCATCGCCGGAGAAAAAGACGTTCTGCCCGTCGGTGGAGGGGGCGGTGCGCACGTCGCCGTCGGTGACCAGGGAGAAGACGGGGTTGCCGGTGGCGGCCTGGTAGGCGCGGAAGCGGTGATCCATGCCTCCGACGTATACCTGATCCTGGAACACCAGCGGGGAGGACTCCACCCAGGACCCGGTGACGGCCTGCCACAGCGGCGCACCGGTCACGGCGTCGAAGCAGTACACCTTGTGGTCGCTGGCGCCCAGGTAGATCCGCCCGCCGGCCACGGCCGGGGCGCCTTCCGACCAACTGCCCAGCATTTGCTGCCAGAGTGTTGCTCCGGTGGCGGCGTCCAGGCAGACCAGCCTGGCATCCGCGGTGCCGACGTAAACGCGCCCGGCGGCCATAACCGGGGAGGCGTACACTGGTGATTCCAGGTCCGCCTCCCACAGGTGTACCAGGCCGGCAGTGGTTATTTCCGGGTTATGGCCGGTGCGCGCCGGGTTGCCGTGAAGCAGTGGCCAGTCGGCGCGCGCCGCCGGGAGCGGTAATCCGAGCAGCAGGGAGAGGAGTATCAAGCGTTTCATCACAGACCTGTCAGGTGAAGTGGATGAATCGCCTCAGGCCGGCGCAGAGATCGCACCCGCCTGTTCCCAACGTATCCGGAAAATGAAAGTCCGAATGAATGAGTCAGCCTACCAGCATACGGATTGGGCTCGACGCTTTCCGGCGGATTAAAACCGGCGGCCTCCGCCCGACCGTCCGCCGCCGCGGCGGTCGTCGGTGCGGGGACGGGCCTCGTTCACCGTCAGCTTCTGGCCCTTCAGGTCGTGGCCGTTCAGGCCGTCAATGGCCGCCTGGGCTTCCGCCTTGCTGGGCATCTCCACGAAGCCGAAGCCGCGCGGTTCGCCGCTGAAGCGATCCTTGATGATGTTGACGGATTGCACGAATCCATGGGTTGCGAAGGCATCCCGCAGATCGTCCTCGGTAACGTCACGTGAGAGATTACCGACGTAGATGTTCATGACTGTTTCCTTTCGATGGTGGTCTTTCTGTTTGGCAATATGCAGGTAATGGGTTATTTTAATGGTTTTCGAACCAGTTCAACGCCCGGCTCATGATGGTCATGGAGTACAGCGCGATGGTGACATGGTCGGCCAGGTACCAGTGGATCTCCTTGGGCGGGCCGGCGGCGTCGAAGAGTTGCTGGCCGGTGGGGACGATGTTGTCCAGCGTCCCGTTGTGCATCTGCAGCGCCACCTCCGGGGAAGCGAAGGGGATCAGGTTGACGGGGTCCACCATGTCCATCAGGCGGGGGATCGTCTCGTAGTGGCCGTTCAATGCCTCGCGCATGGGGATGGCGGGAGGCAACTGGGAGATGGAAATCAGGTCCGTCCAGTTGCCGCCGGCCACGATCAGCGAGGCCGCGTCCAGCCGAGGTTCCACGCTCATGGTCAGCGCCCCCAGGATGCCCCCCATGCTGATGCCGATCAGGTGCAGCTCGTTGTCCATCACGTCGGGACGGGTCTGCAGGTAATCCAGCCCGCGGCGTGCATCCATGACCGTGGTGGCCAGCGCCGCCCGGTCCTGAATGAAATTCAGGGAGAAAACGTCGCGCCCCGGTTCCGCCCGCTGCCCGTGGTACTGCGCGTCAATGGCCAGAATGACGTACGGCTCGCCGTAAATCGCTTCCACCAAGTAGATGACGTCGGCCAGGAAGCCGTCAATGGTGGAGGACATGCCGTACCCGTGCAGGTAGAGGATGGCGGGGTAGGGTCCGGGGCCGGCCCAGAAGGTCTTGGGCTTGATCAGGCTGCCGGTCACGGTTTCCCCGTGAACGCTCTGGTAGGTGACGGAGTAGCGGTAATGGAAGAAGGTGGTCTCTTCCAACTGTTCCGTGGCATTCAGCGGCTGACCGGCGTCGTAGGCGTAGTAGGGGAACAGATCGCCGGGATTGTATTCCGTGGCGACGGACGGGAGAGCGAGGAGGCAGGCGGCCAGGAGTACCAGTCCGAAATATGCGTACGTACAGGTCATGGGGGCATTCCCCAAGGGAAAAGGTCGAAATGGAAAGTGAGCGCGTTCAATATAACGAATATTATACGGCAAATCAAGAACGATTTAAGCTTTAGCTTTTGCGAAAATTCGTCCCGGCGGTGGTTTATTTCCAGAAGCGGGCGCCCTGCAGCCAGCGCCCGAACTCCCGGGCCAGGTGCTGCATGCGGGCCCACCCGCGCTGGTGCGAATAATCAATGGTGGTTCGTCCGCTGCTGGAGATCGGCTCGTTCAGCGGCGGCGCCACCAGGATATCGCTCTTCTGCCGGGCCAGCACCTGGGTGGAATAGACGCTGCGGTAGCCGGTCATCAGGAAGCTGATGACACAGGCGGTGGCGCCGTAGGGGCCGAAATCCGGCCCGAAAATTTCCAGGCCCATCACCGAGGCGGCGATGGGGGTGTTGGCACAGCCGGACAGCACCGCCACCATCCCCAGGGCGGCGAAGATGGAGGGGTCCAGGCTCATGACCCGCCCAAACAGCGCCCCGGCATTGGCGCCGACCACGAAGATGGGCGTAATCACTCCGCCGCTCCCCCCGCCTCCCAGGGTGATGCCCGTAGCCATGGATTTGAAGATCCACAACCATCCCGGACTGGGGCCGCCGCTGACGCTTTCCTGCAGCAGTTCCGCCCCCAGTCCCAATCCCTGATCCGCCCCCAGCAGCCCGAATCCGGCCAGGATCATGCCGGCGTACAGGGGGATGAAATGGGGGCGGGGACCGAAAGAGCGGAACAGGCGGCCTCCCCAGCTCAGCGCCTCGATGAAGAGAATCGCCACCAGTCCGAAGAAGGCCCCGGACAGGATCACCCGCAACAGCAACCCTTCGCTGAACACCGGCGTCCAGCGCATGGTCTCCCAGAAGTACTCCGCCCCGAGCAGGTTGGACACCTGGTAGGCGGTGATGCCGGCGATGAAGGAGGGCAGCAGGACCTCGTAGAGAATCTGCCCCAGGAACAGCACCTCCACACCGAACAGCGCCCCGGCCACGGGGGTGCCGAAAATGGAGGCGAAGCCGGCGGAGATGCCGCAGATGACCAGCCTCTTGCGGTCCTGAGCCGAGAGGCGCAGCAGGCTGGCGAAGGAAGAGGCCAGGGTGGCGCCGATCTGCGCCGCCGGGCCTTCCTTTCCGGCCGACCCGCCGGAAGCGATGGTGATGACGGTGGCGACCAGTTTCACCGGCGCGTCCACCGGATACATGCGGCCTTCCCGCTGGTGAACGGCTTCGATCACCTTCTCCGTGCCGTGGCCGCGGGCCTGCGGCGCCAGGAAGCGGACCAGCATGGCGGAAGCCCACAAGCCCAGCGGCGCCGCCACAAAATAGTACGGGAGACGCTGCATGAATTCAATGGAACCGTGCAGCGCCATGATGAAGATGGCAGTGGAAAATCCCACGATGGCGCCCACCACGGCGGCCAGCAAGCTCCAGCGCAGGATGTTCACGAACAGGGTGGAAGATTCCAGAAATTGACGGCGGGCGCGGCGGCCCAAACGGTCTATGGGGATACGAGGCATGATTTACGTGCCGGAAATCCGGCCGGCGTCAGGTTAAGCAGAACGACACTCAAGTGATACGAGTCCATCATTCCCCCGGAAGAGTGGCGGGGAATTAAATCGTACGGGGCGCGATCACTCGCGCCCCGTATCGCTTTGGTCCGTTACAATCCTTATCGCCGGACAGGCGACAAGAGTGACCGCATTACTTCAGCAGCATCATCTTGCCGGTGGCGGTATATTCGCCCGCCTGCAGGCAGTACACGTACATCCCCGAAGCCAGGTGGGCGGCTTCGAAGGTCACGGCATGCGTGCCGGCTTCACGGTGGCCATTCACCAGGTTGGCCACGGCGCGCCCGGTCAGGTCGAAGACCGTCAGGGTCACGTCAGAGGCTTCCGGCAGAGAGAAGCGGATGGTGGTGCTGGGGTTGAACGGGTTGGGATAGGCCCCGAGCAGGGCGTATTCCGCCGGGGTCTCCACCAGGTTCAGGTCCTCGAAGGACTCGCCCCAGTTGGCCCAGTCATGCACCAGGATCTCCGCCCCGTCGCTGGCCAGCTTCACGTAGTTGAAGAAGCTGGAGTCCCACTTGGCCATGGGGTTGTAGGTCCCCACGTAGCCGCAGTAGAGGTAGGTGCCGGCCGGAGCCGTGCCGGGCACGTTCTGGAAGCGGCTGCGGGTGACGTTGGCGCCATTGGGCATACCCAGGCTCACCGGTCCCAGCATGGGCCCCTGCCAGGTGCCGTTGGGCAGGCGCTGCATGATCCAGGCCTGCACGTTCTGGAAGGACCCGGAGAGGTTCTGCAGCTGGGCGTTGTAGGTGAACTGG
>QZKQ01000071.1 GCA_003599535.1 Candidatus Zixiibacteriota bacterium
ATTATCCACCCCTCCCGGCGCCGGTATGCTTAAAGCTGTCATTTCGATTCTGGCCCTCTTCGTCCTGGTTTCCACGGCGGCGGCCCAGAACGCCCGCCTGGACCAGGCCGTCGCCCTGTTCGATTCCGGCCGCTACGCCGAAGCCCGCGCCGAGCTGGAGGCCATCGTCAAGCAGCAGCCGAAGAACGCCCGGGCCTACGCTTACCTGGGGCGCATCGCCTTCGCGGAGCGGGATACTGACCGCGCCGTCAAGTGGCTGAAGAAGGCCGTGGACCTGGAGGAGACCAGCTCACAGTATTACGCCTGGCTGGGCTACGCCTACGGCCAGGACGCCCAGCACGGCAATCCCCTGGGCCGGCTGGCCGCGGCGCGCAAGTGCAAGAGTAGTCTGGAAAAAGCGGTGAATCTGGACCCGCAGAACCATGCAGCGCGCATGGGCCTGATGGAGTACTACCTGCAGGCTCCCAGCGTGGCCGGCGGGGACAAAGAGAAGGCGCTGGCCGAGGCGGAAACCCTGCGCCGCCAGGATCCGTTGCTGGGCCACCGCGCCTTCGCCCTAATCTACGAAGTGGAAGAGCAGTACGACCTGGCCCGCCGGGAATACGACCAGGCCATCGCGGCGTACCCTGATAGCATTGATCTGCGCATCCAGTTAGGCTACTTCCAGCAGCGCCGGGAAGCCTGGGATCAGGCCTTCGCCACCTTCGAGCAGATCTGGGCGGAACATCCCGAAGAGATCAACGCCTGCTACCAGATCGGCCGCACCGGAGCACTGTCCGGGCAGAACCTGGATCGCTCCACCGAATGCCTGCGCCATTATCTGCAGCAGCAACCGGGAGAAGACGATCCGCCCCTGGAGGCCGCTCATTACCGCCTGGGCATGGTGTACCAGAAGGCCGGCAAAGTGGATCAGGCCCGGGCGGAATACCAAGCCGTCCTGCGCACGGACCCCAAGCACGAAGGAGCAAAGGAAGCGCTGAAGAGTTTAAAGTAACCATGGCCTTATCCGTACGGGCGCCAAGATAGCGGTTCGCCATAGCGACAGGACAATTGGGTTCATTCAGGGTTTCAGCCGGCTCTGCCCGGAACCGTCACCCCGTGGTCCATTCGGGATAGTCACTGGGCTATTCGTCAGTTGTCGGACCCATCTTCTGAAAGTAGATGTATTGGGGAGCATCCCGCTTCAGCGGGATAGCTCGACCGTAGCCCGGGAATTCATTCCCGGGCGCGATGGGGAGCAGCGAACCTCGCCTGCCATCACGGCGCCCCCTGAAGGACCCCATTCATATCACGAAGACAATCTCAGCACCGGGAACAAGCTGCGTTTTTAACCTGGAACAGTCATGAACCTCACCCCTCGTCAGCCCAGCAAGAACGTCCTGTACTTCGCCAAGTATCACGGCGCCGGCAACGACTTCATCATGGTTGACGGCATCAAGTACCCGGACACGCCCAGTTGGTGGCATCGGGAGACCATCTACAAGCTATGCAGCCGCCGCTTCGGCGTGGGCGCGGACGGTCTGATCGTCCTGCTGCCTTCCGAGGAATGCGACTACCGCATGAAATACTTCAACTCCGACGGTGTGGAAGCCCAGATGTGCGGCAACGGCCTGCGCTGCCTGGCGCTGTTCATCCGCGACCAGGGGCACCGGGTCTCCTCGCCCATGAGCATCCAGACTCTGGCCGGTGGCGTGACCGTGGACATTCTGGCCGGTGAGCGGGTGCGGGTGGGCATGCCGGGCGTCTCCTTCGAGCGCAAGGACCTGCCCATGCGCGGCAAGGGGGAGTGCATCAACGAGGAGCTGAAGATTGACACCCAGGCCTACCGTATTACGGCGCTGTCGGTGGGCAATCCTCACGTGGTTCTGTTCGGCGATTACACCGACGAGCAGGTGTCCGACCTGGGGCCCAAGATCGAGACCCACGAGCTGTTCCCCCAGCGCACCAACGTGCACTTCGTCAAGATCGCCGGGATTGACCGCCTGGAGCAGAAGATCTGGGAACGGGGCTGCGGTCGGACCCTGGCCTGCGGGTCGGGGGCCGTAGCCGCCGCCGCCGCGGCCATCGTCCGGGGGCTGATGCCGGCCGGAGTGCCGCTCCGGGTGCAGCAGCCGGGCGGAGAGTTGACCGTGGCCGTGGCCGACCAGTTCCGGGAATCCTCCCTGGAAGGCGAGGCGGTGTACGTTTACCATGGGGTGGTGGAGTTCTGACCGGCCGGCGTTGTCCCGTCCTCTCAAGGCGCACTGCGGTGCGCCTTTTTTTTAGCCGGTCATGTTCCCCTAAAACCGGTGGAAGGGTTACGCCGGTCTTATCATGGGTGAAAAATCGAATCTGGAAAATTTCCCTTGACATTGTCTTGATTTTGATGTATATTTTATGTTAATGCGTCCCGAAGCGTCCAGTTCCGCGACCGGCGGTCTCGTCCGCCGGGGTGCGGCCTACTTTTGCATCGGAGGAGACATGAGCTGTTCACATTTCAACAGGGGGGTGGTTGCGCTGCTGCTTTTGGCCGGGATGAGCGCCGCCGTTCAGGCCCAACTGGTAACCCCGGAATGGATCGTGGAATACGGCACCCCGGGAGTTGGCCTGCAGGGACAATTCATCGCCCTTTCCCCGGAGGGGGGCATCTGCGTGGCCGGCAGATCCGGGGGATACCCTTCCTGCGATTATCTGACCACCAAGTTCAGCCCCGACAGCGTTTTGCTCTGGTCGGCGACCTACAACGGCCCGGCCAACGGGGTGGACCAAATCTGCGCGCTGGCGGTGGACACCCAGGGTAACGTCTACGTCACGGGGATCAGTGGAACCAGCGCCGACCGGGATTTCGCCACCATCAAGTACGACTCCGCCGGGGTACAGCAGTGGCTTAACCGGTATGACAGTGGTCAGAATGACCACTGCGCGGGTCTGGCGGTGGATGAGGCCGGCAACGTCTACGTCGCGGGACAAAGTCAAGTCAACCCGTTGCACAACTGTCTAACTCTGGTAAAGTATGACAGCACCGGGAACCAGGTATGGGTGGTCAACTACACGGTGCCGGGCGGCTATGAGAATCATCAGGCTTCGGGAATTGATCTGGACAGCCAGGGGAATATCCTGCTCGCCGCGGACAATTATGGTTCCGAGAACAGAAATTCCGTTCTGCTGAAGTATTCCCCCGCCGGCCAGTTGCTGTGGCAGACGATTTACCCCCAAACGGCCTTGGATTGGTCCACCAAAGTGGTTGTCGGGGAAAACGACGCGGTGTACCTGGCCGGGACCAAGTGGCTAAGTTCGAGCCATCTGGCGCCGTATGTCGCGAAATATTCCCCGGCCGGCCAGCAGCTCTGGAATTCCGTCTACTCCGCGCCCCCCGTAACCATCAACACCTGCCTGAAACCCGTGCTGGACGCCGACGGCAATGTGATCCTGGGCTGCAACCTGGGGTACGATTACGGCGCTCTGAAATATAACAGCGCCGGAGAGTTGCAATGGGCCGCCACCTGGGGCAACCCTTCCCTTAGCTCTGATGCCGCTATGGATGTCGCCGTAGATGATGAAGGCAACGTCTACGTGACCGGCAGCAGTTGCTTGGTCAGCAGCTACTGGGATTGCAATACCGTGAAATTCGACGCCCAGGGGCAGTTCCAGTGGCTCCACACTTACGGTGACAATCCCGGGAACTCCGAGGAAGGAGGATATGCCGTCGCCGCCGATGGCGAGGGTCACGTCTACGTCGCCGGCCTGTGCGATGTCATGCTGGATTACCAGGTGCTGCTGATCAAACTGGACCAGGCGGACCTGGATTTGACCTTCACCCTCGTCCCGATGGTCCTGCCCATTCAGATGCCCGCCACCGGCGGCGTGTTCGACTTCCTGGCCTTCGCCACCAACAACGATTCCGTGCCCCAGGCGGTGAACCTGTGGACGAAGCAGATCCTGCCCAACGGAGCGATGCAGAGCCCGGTGCTGGGGCCCGTATCCCTCACCCTGCCGCCGGGAACCCTGGGCTGGTTCCGCCACCAGAACGTGCCCGGCACGGCGCCGGCGGGAAGCTACACCTACATCGGCTGCCTGGGGGTCTATCCCAACGGCGCCTGGGCCGCGGACAGCCTGGTCTACGCCAAGCAGACGCGCGGCGTGGGCGAATGGGTGGACGACTGGGCCAACTGGGGCGATCCCTTCCCCGGGCAGGCACAGCCTGCTCTTCTCCCTTCGGGTCTGACCTTGGAGGCGTTCCCCAATCCCTTCAATCCGGAAACGGCTGTCGGCTACCGGTTATCGGCTCCCGGCCTGGTCAGCCTCCGGGTTTACGATACCGCCGGACGTGTGGTGGCGACGCTGGTGGACGGCTGGAGGGAAGCGGGCGCGCACGAGGCGACCTTCGACGCTTCCGGGTTTCCCAGCGGGATCTACTTCGCCCGGCTGGAGGCGGGAAGCTTCACCCAGACACAGAAGCTCATTCTGCTGAAGTAGGGGGTATGGGGTATAGGGTATGGAACGGGCGATCCCTGCCGGGGTCGCCCCTTTTGTTATGGAAGAGGGAAAAAGTGAAAAGTGAAAAGTAAAAAGTAAAAAGGAAAATGGAAAGATGGAAAGATAGAAAGATAGAGGGTGGGACAGACATGCTTGTCTGTCGGTAGGGGAGGGGTGTAGGGGCGATGCATCTGCCCTCGGGAGGCCTCTGTCCCTCCCCAAACCCCGATTCTCCCCCGAAGGCAGCACCATCCAACCCGTCGAGCAGATGCTTCGCCCTCCTCTGGCAGCGGCACACCCCCTCCCGAAGGCAGCACCATCCAACCCGTCGAGCAGATGCTTCGCCCTTTCGACGGTAGCGGCCTCGCCCCTGCACCTGCCGCACCCGGAGTTCCGCAACGGGGGGCGGCCCTGTCTGTTGGCTGTCTGCTGTAAGCTGACAGCTCTTTCCCGCCTCTTGGCTTTCTATCGCCCCGGACGGCCTCACTTCGCATTTAAACGCTTGAATTCGCTTGACAAAAGGGGCTCAGTGATATATATTAAGAGCACAACACCAGACGGGCGCCCCCGCGGGCGCGATTTCACGCAAAGGAGGCATCATGAACATTCGACCGGCTCAGGAGTCGGATCGGGCGACGCTGACCGCCCTGCACATCGCCGACGATATCGAAAAGTACAAGGACGCTCCCCAGGTCATGCCGGCGCTGCGGCTGTCGGAGCTGTCCAGCCAGGGCCGGGACGTCATCCTGGTGGCCGAGGAGGAGGGCGAGGTGGTAGGTTACTTCTGGGCCGTGGCGTTGCGGGTGTTCGACTACCGCCTGGGCCTGCTCTTTTACCTGTACGTGGAACGCAGTCACCGGCGCCGCGGCATCGGCCGCAAGCTGCTGCAGCAGGGCATCCAGGAACTGCACGCGTTGGGCGTGCGGCGTTTCTGGGCCACACCCGAAGCCCGTAACAGCATCACCCGGTCTCTCCTGGAAGCGGTCGGCTTCGAGCCCGGCCCGGAAAGGGTTTTCTACGTGAAGGTCGAGCCCGGCGCCCAGCACGAGTGGGATCGAGGTTAGGCGGGCGCCCCCATGCTGCTTCCGGTTCGTCCGGAGCGAAAAATGGCCGCACCGGAGTGCGGCCATTGCCGTTTCCAAAGCCAAACTGAAGAAAGCGTCAACCGGGCAGGTTCACGTCCGGCAGCAGCTTGGCGATCAGTTCTTTCATCTGCCAGAACATGTAAGGCTTCTCCAGGAAGGCATCCGCCCGCTCTCGCTGCATCTGCATCTCCACGTCCGACAGTTGCACACCGCTGATCAGCACCACCGGAGCGGGATGCTCGTCTGACTTGATTTTTTCCAGGAGCTCCACTCCGGTCATGCCCGGCATGAAAATGTCGGCGATGACCAGGCAGGGCCGCTGACGCTGGTAGATTTCCCAGCCCGTGTGCCCATCTGTGGCGTGGAAAATGGTGAACCCCAGCGTCTCCAGGTAATCCTGCAGGATGGTGCGGATGGTCGGATCGTCGTCCACAACCAGGACCATGCGATTCATGGACCTCTCCCAAGCAACGTGCGTGATCCGCCGGACAGGTCAGGTGGTCCGGCGAGGGAAGATAAAAATGTCGGAGGGAGAACAATCAGCGACGAGAAGCAGTCCGAGCCAAGAGACTGTGTGCGCCAACAGCCGAGGGAATGGTGACCCCCAGGGGATTCGAACCCCTGTTACAAGATCGAAAATCTTGAGTCCTAACCACTAGACGAGGGGGCCGTGGCGGAAGGCATTTCAGCCAATTAATATACACAACTCCGATTATAAATCCAAGCAATTTTTGGACATTCGCGTTTCCCCATGAGGGCCGCTGCACGTCCTCGCCGCCGGTTCTCCCGTCCCTACGCTTAAACCCATCTTCTCGCCCCGGGTGTTCCCGCCGGCCAACAGCGCCGCGCGGGAATTCGTACCTTTTACGACCCTTTTTCCCGGCCTGCATAAGGCTGATATTTTTTTTCGCCTGCGCCACGACTGTATTCGCCTTTCACGTACACCATTGCAGAAGGGTCATTACGCATGAAATCCGACCTCGTCAAAGCGTTTATCGCCGCTCTGGAATCGGACGATCCGCACCGTGCAGGCGAGTACTTGTCTGACGATTTCACCTTTCAGGGGCCCATTCCCGGCCCCTTGAATAAAGCGGAGTTTCTGGACTATTTCAGCGCTTTGAAGAAGGGCTTGCCGGACTTCGCCTTCAACCTGGACACCATCCGGGAAGAGGAAGGCATCCTCTTCGGCGTGCTCCACCGCACCGGGACCCACACCGGGGAACTGGCGCTGCCCGGCATCGTGCCCATCCTGCCCACCGGAATGTCGGTGGCCCTGCCCAACGAGCCCATCCATTTCCACTTTTGCGGCAACCAGATCTGCGAGCTGGAAATTGACCACGCCTCCGGGGGAGGCCTGGAGGGCATCCTGGAGCAGTTGGGGGCCGAAATGCCGCAAAACTGGAACTGGCACCAGGAACCCGTACCGTCGATATGACCGGGGATACCGTGACCGTCGCGTAGCCGGATGGTACCTCGACTGGAAAAAACCGTGCCTGAAAAGCGCACGGTTTTTTCCTTCCCGTGCCATCGAATTAAACTGGAAATAGCCAAATTCGGGCTAACTCCCTGCCGTATCCTTTAATGAATCACGCAAACGACCGGCCATGCTTGGTCGCTGTTTTATCCTTGACCCGAAGCCATGATCGAACCACAAGAGATGACGGATACGCAGGACCGGCTGTCCACCCGGGTGGACTTCATCCTCGCGCTTATGCCCGAGATGGAATCCGGCCATCCCGACCGAGCCGTCCGGTACCTCTCGGACGATTTCATATACACCGACACGTTCCCCGAACCCCTGAACCGGGATCAGTACCTGGAATTCCAGCGTCTCCTGAAGCAGGCCTTCCCCGATTGGTCGCATCACCTGCGGGATTTCGAAGCGGAGGGCGAAGATATCGTTCACGCGATCCTGGAGCGCGGCGGCACGCACACAGGCGAGCTGGTGTTGCCCGGATTGCAGCCCATACCTCCCACCGGCGTCACCGTACAGTTACCGCCCGAGCCGGTCATCTTCTCCTTCTTCGAAGACATCATTGACAAAATCCAGGTAGAAGAAATCCCGGGCGGCGGTCTGGAAGGCCTCCTGAGCCACCTGGGGGTCGAAATGCCCTGGACCTACAGCGGCCTGTGGACCCGGCGCCTGATCAAACCGCCCGCCGCCATTCTCTGATTCCTCCTGCATCGCCATGCACCTTCCCGGGACCTCCCGCCGGGATATCCCTGCCTTTCGCGCCGGATGTTATCAATTATAACATAATTGTTGCATTTGTAACAATTAGGCGCTTTTCGATCCAACGGGGCAGCAGTCGCCTCGTACCCCTTACGTACCCTTGATTTACCCGCCGTACGACCCGCTAAGTTACTGTTATTTATAACATTATTTAAAGCACCAACCCTCTCGTGGGGCTATTCAGCAGAGGAACCCATGGAAAAATTGAACCTCCTCAAGGCAGTCGCGGCGGAACTGGAAATGGAAAATCCCAGGGGCTTGGCCCGTTACCTGTCGGATGATTTCGTCTACAGCGGCGCGATTCCGGAACCCTTGAGCAAGCACCAGTATATTGAGTTCATGGCGGCCATCAAGCAGGCGTTGCCGGACTGGTCTTACGCCATCGAGGCGATCAAGGATCTCGGCCACAATGTCATCCGGCTGTTGGTGCAGCCCCAGGGGACGCACATGGGAGATCTGATCCTGCCGGGGATGGAGCCGATTTCTGCCACGGGCGCCCGGCTGGTCCTGCCCCACGAGATCGTGGATTACACCTTCAAAGACCATAAAATCCTGGAAATTGTCTCCTGGACGAGCTCGGGAGGAGGGTTCAGCGGTCTGCTGACGCAGCTGGGCGCCGACCTCACCCGCATTTTCTGGTCCATGTTGGGCCTGCCGCAAACGGAGCGGGAGACGCGGGAAAGAGCGCCGGCGCGCGAGGCGGTTCTGGCCTGATTCCAGCCGATTCCGGCCGGGAAAAAAGTGACAACAACGGGCCCGCCCCGGGGGTAGTCTGCGGATATCCCCGGAGCGGGTTTGTTGTTTTCCGGCGAATTTTTCGGCGTTTGCGCACCAAACTGGGGTTTCAGGCTGTGCGTATCTCATCACAGGCGGGAAATGGCAGCGCCATTCCCCGATCCCCCTGCGTTTCACGCATCACCCGCGCCTGCATCCCACTGCGACCCTTGAAAGTGACGCCATGAAGAATTCCCAAATTGTCAAGACCGTCATGGACCATCTCGAATCGGACGATCCGGAGCGAGCGCGCAAGTTCCTCGCCCCCGACTTCCACTTCGAAGGGTCCGTGACCCGACCCCTGAACCTCGACCAGATGCTGGAGATCGTCACCGCCATCATGAAGGCCTTTCCCGACTGGAGCATGCAGTTTTCCCTGCTCCACGAGGACGGCGAAGTGGTGCGGGGGATGGTCGAACCGCAGGGCACACACACGGGAGATGATTTACGCTTGCCGGGCATCGCGCCGATCCCGGCCACCGGCATCTCGGTCATTCTGGCCCGGACGCCGATCCAATTCCTGGTCCGTGAAGGGAAAATTACGCAGATCCGCCTGGAGGCGGGGTCCAGCGCCGGCATTCCCGCAATTCTGGAACAACTGGGGCTGGAACCGGAGGCCATTTTACCGCAACTGCTGGAAGAAGAATGACCGGCTCTTAGAGTTGCGGGCCGGGATCC
Organism: Candidatus Zixiibacteriota bacterium; assembly: GCA_003599535.1. Taxonomy (GTDB): domain Bacteria; phylum Electryoneota; class B3-LCP; order B3-LCP; family B3-LCP; genus SURF-9. The sequence goes on from QZKQ01000071.1 coordinate 9,226, forward strand.
TCTGGCTGCCTGATCCCGTCCCCGCTTGCGCCGATCCCCCTGTCCCGCCGGAGGCGATCCTCCGGCGCCTCCAGACCCTCAGCGTACGGTGCGCCACGACCTATCCTGATCGAGTATCGCGATCACTATCGTAACGACGGGAGGCACCCATGGAACGGGTGGACATCATCAAGGCGTTGGTCGCGGACCTGGAATCGGATGATCCGCGCCAGGCGGCAGCCTATCTTACCGAGGACTTTCGACTGATCGGAGAAAGCCCCCAACCGCTAGACAAGGACGCGTTCCTGGAACTGGCTAAAGCCCTGAAACGCGGTTTCCCCGATTGGTCTTATGGTCTGGGCGAGTACATGAGCCAGCACGGCCGGGTGATCCGGACGGTGATGAGTAACTCCGGCACCCACGTGCAGGAGTTCTCGCTGCCGGGCCTGCGGCCGGTACCGCCGACGGGATTTTCCATCGCCCAGCCTCCGGAAGCCATGGAATTCGAATTCCGGGGATCGCGCATCTGCGTCATCCGGGTGGAAGCGGCCTCCGGCGGCGGACTCATGGGCCTGCTGGAGTGGCTGGGAGTCGAACTCCCCGTCTGTACCCATGGATTGTTCAAAAAAAAGCCGGAAGTGGAATACGCATGATGGCTGCGGCCATGATCTGCATGAGGTAAGGATGGATAAAATCGCGATCGTTAAAACCTTCATGGCGGAAATCGAATCCCGGGACCCGACCCGCGCCAGCCGTTACCTGTCGGACGACTTCGTGTTCCAGGGGCCGGCGCAGCATCAACTGGACAAGGACGACTTTCTCCAAGCCATCGTTGCCATCCGGGAGGCATTTCCCGACTGGTCCTTCAACTTGGGCGAAGTGACGGAACGCGGGGGCCGCGTCCGGGTGCAGATCAGTCCCGGCGGCACCCATACGCGGGCTCTGCGGCTGCTGGACATGATTTCCCTGCCGGCCACCGGGACCATCGTGGATCTGCCGCCCGAAACCCTCCAGTTCATCTTCGAAGGGCTGTTGATCCTGGAGATTCGCGTGGAGAAGGCTCGCAAGGGATGGATGGGGAAACTGCTGGCCGAGCTGGGGATCCCCCACCCCACCCGGGCCCTCGAGCCGGTAACGTAACCGGCAACAAAGTATGGGGGGCGTCCGGGAAGGACACGATGAAGCTGACCAGGACCCGATACCATAGACCCGGGACGCCCCACCTGACGTGCGATGACCCCGAAACGACTCCGGGCCGGCAGAATCTGCCGGCCCGGATTTATTATCCCCATAACCGCGCCCGAAGTCAGGGGACCAGGTCCACTCTCTCCACCACTGCGCCTTCCGGCGTGATCACCGACAGGGTCACCCGGGAACCGTCCACCTCCACCAGGCTCAGGTGGGACAGCGGGTAAAAGGCCTGTACCGCCCCGGCCCAGGGGACCTCGCGGTCGCGCTGGTAGAACGGGGCGCCGGCGCCTCCGGTGACGATCTGCCACACGGGGTGGGTATAGGCGGAATCCACCCGGGCATCCACCAGGGTGCGGCTGTAGTTGTGCTCGTGGCCGAAGAAGGCGGCCGCCACCCGGTGGCGGACGAGAAGACCCCAGAAATGGTCGCGGAGAGCCAGAATTTCCGGGTCCTGGCCCTTCCACCACATGGCGTCCTGCACGTGCCCGCCGTTGGGGAAGGCGGGATCGTGGGCCAGTACGAAGAGGTGTTCCTGCCCCCGGGCGCGGGCGGCGGCCAGGTCGCGGTCGAGCCACTCCAACTGTTCGGGGCGGAAGAATCCCTGGCGCAGACCCGGCTCTCCGGCGGCTAACGGGCCGGGCCCTTTGAGGAACCAGGTGTTGTTGAGCATGACGAAATGGGCGGGGCCCCAGTCGAAGGAGTAGACGTTCTCGCGGTACGTCGGGAAGCCCGCGGCGGCGGAATCGGGGCCGTTTACGGGGTTGACGAAGTGCCGGGCGAAGAGGGCCTCCCCCGATTCTTCTCCCACACGGGGCAGGTAGTCGCCTTTGCCTCCCTCGGCCATCCACTGCACGGTCTGGTCGTGGTTGCCCATGCCTTCGTAGAGGGGAATCCGGGCGGCGATGGGGGCCGTGGCGCGGTTCCAGGCGCGCAGTTGCCGGGCCATGTCCTCGGGATCCGTGGTGAAGCCGCTGACCAGGTCGCCGGGGAAGAGGATGAACTCGGCGCCGGCGGCGGCCGCCTGGTTCAACAGCGCCTGGAGCGCCGGCTGGCTGACCCCTTCGACGAGGTACTCCCCGCCCAGGCTGTTACCCCGGCTGTCGCACAACACGGCGAAGCGAACCGGGGCTGCCGCGCCCGGGGCCGGGGCGGTGCGGAAGGCGTAGACGGGGGTGGAAAATTCCTGCCCGCCGCCGGCCTCCCAGGTGAGGCGGTAAGTATACCGGGTGGCCGGCTCCAGGCCATCCAGGGGCAGTTCGAAGGTTTGCGCCGGGGTCGGGGGAGCGATGATCCGCCCGCCGGGATCGAGGGTGAGGCGGAAATTGGCGGGGACGTCAAACGCTCCCGAAACCACCGCCCCGCGATCGCTGACCAGGTCCAGGAAGGGGCCCTCGGCCAGGGCGGGGGCGGAATGGTACCGGCCGTCGGGGGTGCGCCGGTAGGCGAAGCTGCGGTCCAGGACGCGCAGCCGCTCGCCGAGAATCTGGAGGCGCAGGCAGACAGAACCTCCGCCGCGGCCGGCCAGGTCGTTGACGTCGGCCCGGATATATTCCAGGTCCTTCAGGTGCAGGCGGACGGTCAGGCGCCGGCCGCCATCATCGGGGGACAGCGTGCCGGAGACACGGTAGGCGGGGTAGTCGAGGGGGGCATCCAGGGGCCGCACGCCCAGGAACGCCTGGCCGCCGGTGCAGGAGTCCCAGGTTTCCACGACCACCTGCACGGCGCCGTCGGGGGCGACGGTGACAGCCGGCTCGGACTTCAGGAAGGTGCCGGGGTTCGGCCGGTCCGCGGCGGCGGGCCGGGCGGCCAGCAGGAGGGCGGCGCAGAGGACAAAACGTACCCGCAGGGCAAGGGTCATGACGACTCCAGGGGAAGATGGATGGTGAACCGGCTGCCGCGCCCCAACTCGCTGGCGACTTCGATGCTGCCGCCGTGGGCTTCCACGGTGCGCTTGACAATGGCCATACCCAGCCCGGTGCCGTCCTGGCGCTGGGAAAAGAAGTCGTCGAACACCCGGGCGGCCACTTCCGGGGTCATCCCCGTGCCGGTGTCGCGGAATTCCAGGCACAGGAGGCGCCCCTGGCGGCGGCAGGAGAAGGCGAATGTGCCCCCTTCGGGCATGGCGGCGGTGGCGTTGGCGGCCAGGTTGTAGAAAACGTTCTTGAACTTGTCCGGGTCGAAGAAGACCGGGCCGTCGTACTCCACGTGCGTCTGGAAGCGCACGCCGCTGCCTTCGAAGTCGCGGCCCAGGAACTCTTCCACCTCGCGCAGCCAGTCGGCCAGGTTCACCCGGCGCATGTGGATGTCGCGCTCGCCCTTGGAGAAGCGCAGAATTTCATTGGCCATGTCCACCAGTCGCTGCACCTCCCGCACGATGGTGTCGGCGTAGCGGCGGCGCTTTTCCGCGGCCAGGGCATCGCCGGCCAGGAGCTGGGCGTAGCCGCTGATGCAGGTCAGCGGCTTCTTCAGGTCGTGGATGATGCCGGAGGCGAGCCTGCCTACCAGTGAGAGACGCTCTTGTTGCAGGAGCTGTTCCTGGGCGGCCTTCAGGTCGGCCAGCGCCTGGGCGAGCTGGCGGTTCTTTTCCAGGATCTTTTCGGCGAAGCGGGTGTCGCTGCGGCGCAGGTTGTGGGACAGCGCCCGGGTCACCTCAAAGTGGATGGAGGGGTGCTCGCGGATCAGCTCGTCGAAATCGGGGCGGGAGATAACCAGCAGCTCGCAGGGGGTCAGGGCCCGCACGGTGGAGGATCGGGGGCGGGATTCGATCAGGGCCATCTCGCCGAAGAAGTCCCCGGAGCGGCCCAGGGTGGCCACCACCTCGCTGCCGGCGCTGGTGTCGCGAACGATCTCCACCCGGCCCCGCTCGATGATGTAGAAGGCTTCCGGCGGTTCCCCGCTGCTGATGATGACTTCGCCGGACTCCACCGAGAGGATGGAGACCAGGGTGGCCAGGCGTTCCAACTCTTCGAATTTCAGCCCGTCGAAGAAGTGGATGCGCCGCAGGAGCAGCACGATGGTTTCGTGGTTCGCCGTCAGGTCGGTGGTCATGGGAGGGGCCGTCGCGTCTGGGTTGATTTCTGCAGGCCAATATACGAAGGCGGCGCGGGCTTGTCAACGGAAATCACCACGGTTTGACCCATGCCCCCCCCGGACCGGCGGGCACACGGTAAAACCTGACTTTGTCCTTGCGCGAGGCCTCGGGGGGAGGTATCTTAAAAAAAAACGGCGATCGAGTGATCGCCGCTTAAGGACACCAGCGAAGTTATTCGATGATCCTCACGTTAACGGCCTTGGGGCCCTTGCGGCCTTCGGCAACTTCGAATTCGACGCGCTGATTTTCGAACACTTCGCGCCTGTAGCCAACTTCCGCCAAATCGCTGCGGTGCACGAAGATGTCTCCGCCTTCGTCCGACGTGATGAACCCGTACCCCTTCGTGGCGTTGAACCACTTGACCGTGCCCTGCGGCATACTGTACCTCATTTCCTGTTGAACCATGTGCCAGGTCTCGTTGTGCCAGTTCTCAGGGCTGCTCCAAGCGGTTGCGCCACTGATGCTGGTAAGACACTCGGCATTCGACGTTTATAAATTTACACTAAATATTCCGGGAAGAAAAGAAAAAATTTAAATTTTTCACAATCACGCACCTTTTTCTCCATGTCCCATGCAGGTTAAGTCCCTTCATTCCTGGGTCCGGGATCCCCGCGAGGCGGTCCGGATTCAAACGGAACTGGCGGGGCGGATTTCGCTGCGGGCGGAACCCGGCGCGGATTACCGGGTAGTGGCCGGCGCGGACGTCTCTTCGGTCCTGTACGGCCACACCCTGTGGGCCGCGGTGGTGGTCCTGCGCCTGCCGGAATTCGAGGTGCTGGAAGAGGCCTTCGCCGTGGGCCGGGCCGATTTCCCCTACGTGCCCGGGCTGCTGTCCTTCCGCGAGATTCCGGTGCTGCTGGAGGCCTTCCGCCGGTTGCGCACCGTGCCCCAGGTGGTGGTCTGCGACGGCCAGGGCATCGCCCATCCCCGCTTCCTGGGGCTGGCCAGCCACCTGGGGCTGTGGCTGGATCTGCCCACGGTGGGCTGCGCCAAGTCGCGGCTGGTGGGCCAGGGCCCCGAGCCGGGGCCGGATCCGGGGGACTGGGTCCCGCTGGACTTCGCCGGCCGCACCGTGGCGGTGGCGCTGCGCACCCGGCCGCGGTCGCGCCCCCTGTACGTCTCGCCCGGCCACCGCATGGACCTGGAGGGGGCGGTGCGCCTGGTGCTGGCTTCCCGCCGCAGCGCCCGCCTGCCCGAACCCACCCGCCTGGCGCACCTGGCGGTCAATAATTACCGCCGGAGGCAGGATTCCGGACCGGCCCTGTGATGCAGAACACAAAAAATGGAATTAAGCCTTGACTTCTGCCGCTGACCGTGTTAACTTTCGGTGGTTGCGCCAGAAACTCCGATGAACTCTACGAAACCATCGGGGCTTGCCGGGTGAAATGGTGTCCCCTCCCAACATTTCCCCATCATGGCAGGTCTCCGATGGTTTTTTATGAGCTTCCCCGGCGGCACCGGGACCATTTCCCAAAACGGCCAATATTTCGTCCGGAACGGCACGGGAGGCAGGCCGGGCGGATAGCCAACAAGGGGTCTCCCTTGCCGTATATTCTAACGAGGCAGAAATTTTCCGAAATTTTCCTTTTGTGTGCTTAAGATCACCAATTATTAACCCGGCATATTCTATCTTAGTGTCCACAGCATGATAACCAGGTGAAAAGCCGGAGAGAACGCGGAACCTCGTTTGCGACCTGTTTTTATATCTTTATCTTTAGCGCAACCTGTAAACCCTCACGAGGGGCCGCCTCTCTTCGGGCTGGTAACTCCATCCCTGATGTACGTCGCTCACGACACGATGAATAGGGGTGTGCCATCCATGTGAGGGTTGCATGACGATTGAAAAGGCATTTTTCTCTGGAGTTCGGATTGACAAGGTAGACCTGGAACAAACGTTGGATCACTGCGATCGCTTCATTCGCACCCGGGTACCCCACCAGATCGTGGTGGTCAATGTGGCCAAACTCGTCAAAGCCAAGACCGACAAATTCCTGCGGCGCATCATAAATGAAGCGGACCTGGTAGGCGCCGATGGCGTTCCTCTCGTATGGCTGTCCAGGCTGCTCAAGGATCCCATTCCAGGCCGGGTCAACGGCACGGACCTGATGGAAAAGCTGGTGCAACGTGCTGCGCAGAAGGGCTACTCCATCTACTTCCTGGGGGCGCGCCTGGACGTGGTGCGCAAGGTCGTCGAGGTGTACCGGGCCAAGTATCCCACCCTGAAGGTGGCCGGTTACCGCGACGGGTACTTCCGGCCCCAAGAGGAAGCCCGGGTGGCGGATGAGATCCGGGCCAGCGGCGCGGACATCCTGTTCCTGGCGTTCGGGTCCCCCAAGAAGGAGAAATTCGTCCGCCGCTGGGTGTACCGCATGAACGTACCCCTGATCCACGGCGTGGGCGGCAGTTTCGACGTCGTGGCCGGGGTCACCAAGCGGGCTCCGGTGTGGATGCAGTCTGCCGGTCTGGAGTGGTTCTACCGCTTCCTGCAGGAACCCGAGCGCATGTGGAAGCGCTATCTCTTTACCAACGCCGAATTCTTCCTGGTGGTGGTGGCCGAGCTGTTCCGCCGGGCCCTTCCCTTCCAGAAAGCGTAATCTCCCCATCACGATACCGCGCCGGGCTCTTCGGGGCCCGGCTTTTTTTTGCCTTGGAGTTCAAGCTGATTTTTCTTCACGACTTGGAAAAAGCCGAGAAATCGCTTGAAACCTAAATTGAATTTTTCTATATTGTAACTTCCAGCTTTATTATTCCCACCCTGTGACGAGGAGGAGACGTGAACATCCTGGTCTGCGTCAAACATGTGCCGGATACCGAAGCCGCGGTAAAGATTGCCGCGGACGGCAAATCCATCCAGACTCAAGACGTCAACTTTGTTCTGAACCCCTACGACGAGTACGCCGTCGAGGAGGCGTTGCGCCTGCGCGAGGCCCGGGGCGGCGAAGTCACCCTGTTATCGGCGGGGCCGGAGGAGGCCAAGAAGAGCCTGCGCACCGGCCTGGCCATGGGCGCGGACAAGGCCGTGCACCTGGTCTGCGCGCACCGGCATGATACCCTGACTCTGGCCCGGGCCCTGGCTGCGGCCGCCGGACAGATCCCCTTCGACCTGATCCTGTGCGGCAAGCAGGCGGTGGACGACGACGAGGCACAGTTGGGCGTCATGCTGGCCGAAGCCCTGAGTCTGCCCAGCGTCTCGGCCATCGTGAAGCTCGAGGTGCTGGACGGCAAGGCCGTCGCCCGCCGCGAGGTGGAGAGCGGCCTGGAGGTGGTGGAAACCTCCCTGCCGGCCGTGTTCACCGCCCAGAAGGGGCTCAACGACCCCCGCTACCCCTCCCTCAAGGGGATCATGATGGCCAAGCAGAAGAAGATTGAGGAGATAGCCTGCGCCCAGAGCGACAGCCAGGTCGAAATCCTCGATTTAGCCTACCCCAAATCGCGCAGCGGCGGCAAGATCGTGGGGCAGGGCGCGGCCGCGGTCCCCGAACTGGTGCGGCTGTTGCATGAAGAGGCCAAAGTCCTGTAAATTTCCATCTTCTTCCGCCGGACCCCGGCGGGATTGCCATTGGAGGCGTGATGAAAGTTCTGGTTTTCGCGGAACAGCGGGAAGGTGAGTTTCGCAAGGCCGCCCTGGAGGCGTGCGGCGCGGGCCGGCGCCTGGCCGAAGGCGGCGAACTGGTAGGCGTGGTGATCGGCCGGGGGGCTTCCGCCGCCGCACCCAAGCTGGCGGCCTACGGGCCCGACCGGATCCTGACGGTCGAGCACCCGCAGTTGGAACTGTACTCCACCGAAGGTTACACCACCGCCCTGGAAGCGGCCATCAAGCAGGAGCAGCCGGACGCGGTGCTGATCGCCGGCACGGCCACCGGCCGCGACCTGGGGCCCCGCCTGGGAGCTCGCCTGGGCGTGCCGGTGCTGGCCGACGTCATCAACCTGTCCTGGAATGAGGGCAAGCTGGCCGCGGTGCGGCCCATCTACGCCGGCAAGCTGCACCTGTCGGTGCGCAGCCAGGCCCAGCCCGGAGTGGCCACCACCCGGCCCAAGGCCTTCCCCGCCGGCGCGCCCGATCCCGGGCGGCAGGCGCAGATTTCCCCCCTGGAGGTGGAGCTGGCCCCGGACGCCATCCGCGCCCGGGTGACCCAAATGCACTCCGAGGCCGAAGGCACCATCGAACTGACCGAGGCCGACATCGTGGTCTCGGGCGGCCGCGGGCTGAAGAGCCATGAGAATTTCAAACTGCTGGAAGAGCTGGCCCGGACCCTGGGCGCGGCGGTGGGCGCTTCCCGCGCGGCGGTGGATTCCGGCTGGCGCACCCACGGCGACCAGGTGGGGCAGACCGGTAAAGTGGTTTCGCCCACCCTGTACATCGCCTGCGGCATTTCCGGCGCCATCCAGCACCTGGCGGGGATGACCTCGTCCAAGGTGATCGTGGCCATCAACAAGGACCCCGAAGCCCCCATCTTCAAGATCGCCGACTACGGCATCGTGGGGGACGTGTTCGAGGTGGTCCCAGCGCTGACGGAAGCCATAAAGGCGATGAAATAGGGAGTTACCCATGTCCGACTCCGAAAAATTCGATTGCCTGGTCGTCGGGGCGGGGCCGGCGGGAATCTCCGCCGCCCTGGCCCTGGCCCGGGCGGGAATCCAGGTGGCGGTGCTGGAACGGGGCGAATACCCCGGCGCCAAAAACGTCATGGGCGGGATTCTTTTCACCACCGTCCTGAACAAGCTGCTGCCCGAATTCTGGAAGCAGGCCCCGGTGGAGCGGCACGTCACCCAACGGCGCTTCTCCATGCTCTCCCGCGACGGCGAAGTGGCCCTGGACTTCCGCACCGGCGCCTACAACGAGCCGCCCTACAACCACACCTGGACGGTGCTCCGCTCCAAGTTCGACCGCTGGTTCGCCGAGCAGGCCGAGGCGGCCGGGGTGATGATCGTCCCCGGCATGATGGTCTCCGAGCTGCTGGTGGAAAACGGCAAGGTGGTCGGGGTCAAAACCGAACCCGGCGGCGACGAGCTGCGCTCCGACGTGGTCATCTCCGCCGAAGGGGTCAACTCTTTCCTGGCCGAGCAGGTGGGTCTGCGCCGGCCCCACGACCCCCGGCACATGGCCGTGGCGGTCAAGGAAGTCATCGCCCTGCCCGCCTCCGTCATCGAGGACCGCTTCCGCATCAGCGGCGATGAGGGGAGCGCCTGGGAGGTGTTCGGGCAGGCGGTGCAGGGAACGTTCGGGTCGGGTTTCGTGTACACCAATAAGGACAGCATCTCCATCGGGGTGGGGTCCACCATCCACGACATGACGCGCCACCGCCTGAACCCCAACGAGGTGCTGGAGCAGTTCAAGCGGCATCCGGCCATCCGCCCGCTGGTGCGGGGCGGGGAGACCCTGGAATACGCCGCCCACATGATCCCCGAAGGCGGCTTCACCCATCTGCCCCGCATGGTCATGGACGGCCTGATCCTGACCGGCGACGCCGCCGGGCTGGTCAACGCCAGCCATTACCACGAGGGATCCAACCTGGCCATGGCCTCGGGGCTCTACGCCGCCGAGACGGTGGTCGAGGCCAAGCGCCGGGGCGACTTCAGCGCCGCCACGCTGTCCCAATACGCCAACAAGCTGGAACACAGCTTCGTGCTGCAGGATCTGCGCAAGTTCCAGCGGGTGTCCGCCTATTTCAACGAAAATCCGCACACGCTCCGGGATTACCCCGACGTCATGGTGAGGCTGCTCTCCGACTACTTCACCGTCAGTGAGAAGCCCAAGGCGGAAATTGAGAAGGAGGTCATCCGCAAGTTCCGCAGCGAAATCGGGGTACTCAATTTAGTCAAGGATGTATTCAAAATCGGGAGGGCCATGCGATGAGCGAACCAGTGGCGCCGGCCGACGACAAGCTGAAAGAGACCATTGAAGATAAGCTGTACCTGGTCAAGTACAAGCCCGACAAGCAGTCGCACATTGAAGTCATTCAGGAAGTCTTCAAGGCGGACAAGCTCAAGGTGGTGTTGTACATCTGCCCCGCCAAGGTCTACACCCTGAACGAGGAGACGGGCGAGTGCCTGGTCAATCACGAGAATTGTCTGGAATGCGGCACCTGCGCCATCGCCGCGCCGGAATACGTCAAGTGGCGTTACCCCCGGGGCGGATTCGGCGTGCAGTATAAACTGGGATGATCACACGGTGAAACCACGGGGGGATTTCCGGTGAACTGGATACGCCGACGCTGGAACCGGCTGACTGCGGCGGAGCAACGTTACGTTCTCATCCTGGCGGCCCTTGCCCTGGCGGTGCGCCTGGTTTACGCCTTTTCGGTGGACCTGATCCCCGCAGATTACATGGGGATTGACCTGGACGCCGTGGAATACGATTACCTGGGCGTCAACGTGGCCGAAGGCAAGGGCCTGGTGGACCGCTTCGGGTTTCCCACCTCGTTTCGCTTCCCCGCCTACCCCTTCCTCCTGGGATTCATCTACTTCCTGTTCGGGCACAGTCACATGGCGGTGCTGGTGATCCAGGCCTTCATGGGCGTGGCGACGCCGCTGCTGATTTACTTCACCGCCCGCCATCTCCTGCCGGAAACCACCAGCCGCATCGCCGGGGCGGTGGGCGCCATCTACCCCGGGTTCGTGTACTTCGTCGGCTGGCTGATGACGGAGAACCTGTTTCTCCTGCTGATCAGCCTGCTGTTGTACTACACAGTCAGTCTGGGGCGGGTGGCCTCCTGGAGAAAACTGGTGTTCCTGGGGGTCCTGCTGGGACTGCTGGGGCTGACCCGGGGGGTGGGCCTGCCCTTCCTGGGCCTGATTCCCGCCTACATTTTCCTGCGCCACCGGGGCGATTTCCGCACCCGGCTGGTGCGTTCCGGGGCGGTTATGGCCGTCGGCTGCCTGACCCTGCTGCCCTGGACGGTGCGCAATTACCTCCAATTCGACCGCCTCATGCTGCCCTCGGCGGAAGGCGGCGTGGTTCTGTGGCTGGGGTTCAACGATGTGCCCCTGATTCACTACCAGACTGACGCCGCGTTCGAGTACGTCGAGCGAGTGGGACGGGAGCACGCCCGCAGCGAGGAATTCTACCGTCTGCTGGCCGACCACAACCTCTTCGGCATCACCGCCATGAAGGAGTTGTTCCGCCTCTACTACCCGGACGAGCCGCCGCCGCAGAGCGAGGTGGAGGCGTCCGACCGGCTGGGGGCCAAGGCCCAGGTGCTCCTGTTCCAGAGCCCCATGGCCTGGGTGTACAAGTCCATCAAGCAGGTATTCCGCTTCTGGCACGTGCTGGATGAGCGGGGGCGCTACGTCTACGGCTACGGGTTTATCATCCCCTTCTTCTTCGCCGGGGCCTGGCTGCAGCGGCGCCGGGTGATGGACTTCATGCCCCTCTACCTCTACCCCGCGGTGCTTTACGCTGTGGCCATCGTCTTCTTTGCCGACGCCCGCTTCCGGCTCCCCTTCGAAGGGGTACTGATCATCGTGGGGGCCTGGGGCATCGAGCGCTTCCTGGCCCGCTTCAAGCCGGTGTACTGGGGATACGGGATCCTGGCCGTTTTCTTCCTGGCCAACTACTACCTGAGGCTGCATTCGCCGCAGGTCCGCCTGGCCATCCGTTCGGTGGCGGGAGCCCTGGGCTTTCAGATGGCGGAAATATAACCCGCCGGTTCACCCGGCGCCTCGATACGCATGGAAATACCCCGGCCGTTGCGCCTGCTGCTGCTCAGGCCCAGTTCCGAAGTCTACACCTCCACCCCTCCCATGGGGATCTTGACCCTGGCCGCCTACTACCGCGACCTGGGGTTGTGCGAGGTGGAGGTCTTCGATGGCCGGGCGCATGTCGCCACCACGGAACAGGTGGTGGAAAAAGCGCGGGAATTCCAGCCCGACGTGGTGGGCCTGAGCCTGTTTTCCATGGAGCGCACCGAGGGGCATGAGACGGCCTGGGCCCTCAAGCAGGCGCTGCCGAACGCGACCATCGTCTGCGGCGGGCCGTACCCCACCACCGAGTACCGCGAGGCGCTGCAGAACCCGGCCATTGACTTCGCCGTGGTGGGCGAAGGGGAAATCAGCGGGGCTGAACTGCTGCGCGCCCTTCAAGTCGGGCAACTGCCCGACAGCATTCCCGGCGTCTCCTGGCGCCGTGACGGGGTGGCGGTGGAACCTCGGGACCGCGAGTTCATCCAGAATCTGGACGCCCTGCCTCATCCCGCTTGGGACCTGCTCGACCTGGAGTACTACTTCTACCATTCGCCCAAGCCGGCGCCCATGAACCTGTACCAGAAGCGGGTCCGCTCGGCGCCGGTGTTCACCTCCCGCGGCTGTCCTTACCGCTGCACCTACTGCCATAACCTCTTCGGCAAGAAGCTGCGCCGCCATTCCGTCCCCTACGTGCTGGACGAGATCACCTATCTGAAAGAGAAGAAGGGGGTCGAGGAGATCGAGGTCACCGACGACATCTTCAACCTCGATCCGGAATGGACCCGGGAGTTCACCCAGGCCATCATTGACCGCAACCTGGGCCTGACCTTCTCCTTCCCCAACGGGCTGCGCGCCGACCGCATGACCGAAGAGGTGGTGGACGCCCTGGTGCGCATGGGCACCTACCGCATCGTCTACGCCGTGGAAACCGGCTCTCCGCGCATTCAGAAGGAGATCCACAAGAACGTGGACCTGGAGAAGGCCCGGCGCATGATTGACTACACCGCCTCCAAGGGGGTCTCCGTGGGGTCCTTCTTCATCCTGGGCTTCCTGGACGAGACTGAGGCGGAGATGCGCCAGACCATCCACTTCGCCTGCCGGTCGCGGCTGTCCACCGCCTCCTTCTTCATCCTGACTCCCTTCCCCGGCACGGAGATCTACCGCCAGGCGCAGGCCCGGCAGGTGGCCCTGGAGAGCGTAAACTACACCCATTACTACGCCCTGAGCGCCAATTTAAGCCGGGTGCCGGACAAGAAGCTGCTGCGGCTGCGGCTGTGGGCCTACCTGCGGTTCTACGGCAACCCGCTGCGGCTGCTGCGCATGGTGCGCACCACCCCGCTGCACCGGCATTTCTTCCGCACCCTGGCCAAGGCGTTCCTCTACTTTGTCGTGACGCCCAAGAACGCCCCCCGCCGGGACGTGAAGGAATTCCTGACCCAGGGACCGGTCCCGGCGCCGGAATGATCCCGTTCCTTCCCGGCCTTCCACTTCTTTGCGACGTACTACGCCCATGAACCATTCTTCCCGGATTTCCCGCCCCCTCCTGTCCGCCCTGGTTTGCGTTCTCCTGGCGCTGGCCTGGCTGCTGGCCTCCTGCGACAGCGACGACTCCGGCGGCACCTTCGCTCTGCCCCCGCCCCAGCCCCTGGTTCATCCCGCCGACTGCACCCTGGTCCTGGTGCCCGCCGGCCCCGTGGTCCTGGGGAACGTCCCGGAGGGATGGGGCAATTACCAGGTCACCCCGGAGGTGGTCCCGGTGGATTCCTTTTACCTGGAACGCTACGAAGTCAGCAACCTGCGCTACGCCGCCTACCTGGCGGCGGCGCTGGATTCCGGTTTGGTGGAGTATGATGGACAGAATGTCTACCAGGTTTCCACCGGAAAGCTGCTGCTGCGAACTGCGGCGGCGGAATCGCGCCTCCAGTACGTGGATTCCCTGGACACCTTCGTGGCCGAAGCCGGGTACGAGAACCTCCCGGTGGCCCTGGTGAGCTGGTACGGCGCCCAGGCCTTCGCCGAGTTCTACGGCCGGCGGCTGCCCACGGAAGTCGAATGGGAGAAGGCGGCGCGCGGCACGGTGGACCTGTTCGGTAAAGTAGACGGCGTGGGGGTGGGCTACCCCTACCCCTGGGGCGACCAGGCCCCCAACGCCCAACTGGCCAACTTCGACAGCGGCCTGGGGGGGCTGGAGGTAGTGCAGTCCTATCCCCAGGGCATGAGCTGGTACGGAGCCTTCAACATGGGAGGCAATGCGTGGGAATGGACCGCCACCGCCAACGGGAGTTCCCGGGTGCGGCGGGGCGGCAGTTATCTCTCCTCGGCGGAAATGCTTCTGACCGCCGCCCGCTTCTTCTCCGATCCTGCCATCACCGACAAGGCCATCGGCTTCCGCTGCGCGATGGATCCCTGACCCCGAACTCACCCTTCCATATCCCGCCCAGTAACTGCGGCGGGATTTTTTTTGCGCCTCTCTTCACAAATGTTGCTGCGGCTTCGTATCATCAGCACGGGGCCGTGTTGGCCTTTCTGTACCCTCACGGGCACTTGTCACGACCGCATGATTTTCTTGGAGGGCGTATGAGAGGGATTTCCCGGCTGGCTATTCCGGCGCTCCTGGCGGCGATGATTCCGGCGGCCGCCTTGGCGCAGACGGTGGATATCTACGGGCAGGTGGGGACCTACGACGGTTCCTGCATCCCGGGTGAAGGCATCAACGGCCTCACCGTGCAACTGTACACCAGTGAAGCACCGTACCTGAATTTCTGCGATACCACCTGCACCGATTCCAACTTCATGACCCAACACTCGCTGAACTCCCCCCACGGCATCTTCTATTTCGACGACGTGCCGCAGCGCGGCGACTATTGGCTGGAGATCTGCGTCCCCGACGGCTGGGCGGTGGCGGCGGATCCCACCCAGTTTCCCGGCTGGAATGCCAATCCCCGCGAGGTCGGCGACGATTACTTCCGCTGCTTCCTGCTGCTGCCGGCCTGCGGTTTCTCCCCGCACAGCAAGGGCTTCTGGAAGCACCAGGCGACGGTGGCCGCGGGAGGCCCGGGCAATGCCCAAGTCCCGGCGGACGACCTGCAGGATTTCCTGGACTGGATTTACGCCGAATTAGACGGCGCCAACTACTTCCCGGTGGAAGGCGTCACTTCGGTGGGCGGCGCGGCGCTGACGCCCCAGGATATGCTGAACACCTTCGAACTGCCCAACGGCGGGGCCGCCGGCATGGTCAACAAGGCCAGGAAACAGCTCCTGGCCCTGCTGCTGAACGTGGCGGCGGACTACCTGGACGTCTACGGGGTCATCAGCCAGGACGGCCGCACCGTGTCCCAGGCCTTCCAGTTCGGCGCGGACATGATCACCGGCGGCGGCGATGAAATTGAGACCGCCAAGGACGTCATGGATTGGATCAACAACGGCAATGTCGTGCCGGAAGGGTGGATTCCGGGCACCTACGGGCTGGCCTACGCCCCCGGCGATGACGAGGAGCGGCCGGTGGAAGAACCGCTGGCGGCGTCGGACCGCTTGACGCTCTACCGCAACTATCCCAACCCCTTCAACCCCTCTACCGTCATCCGTTTCGATCTGCGCGAGGCGGGCCGGGTGGACCTGCGCGTGTACGACCTGGCAGGCCGGCTGGTACAGGCCGTCGAGGCGGGATGGCGGGAGGCGGGGTTGCAGGAAATCGCCCTGGACGCCGCGGGTCTGCCTTCCGGGCTCTACCTGTACCGCCTGGAAAGCGGGGGAACCGCCGCTGCGGGAAAAATGATCCTGATGAAATAGCCGGAGAAACTGCTTGCTAACGGGCGGGTTGACACCCGCCTTTTTTTATTCCTGTGCGCCGCGTCACCATCGGGCGGTCCGGGATTGCGCATATTATGGCCGGAATGTCACATAAACCAGGGGGGATACATGCATCATATGCACCGCTTTGTCGCACTTCCGTTGGTCTTGCTGGTCGTGTTGGTGGGAAGCGCCCAAGCTGAAGTCTGGGACGTTTACGGCCAGGTCCGCATTTATAACGGCACCTGCAATACCGGCATCGGCATGAACGGAGTCACCGTCGTGCTGCGTAACACGTCTACCGGGCAAACCTGGTCCACGGTCACCGTGACCGATCAGGCCTTTATGAATACCCACGGGCTGACCTCGCCCCTGGGGATTTACTATTTCCACGAGGTGCCCTACAGCACCGCCTACGAAGTGGAAGTCATCGAACCGCTGGGCGTGGTCTGTTCCACCGCTGAACCGCCGCCCTGGAACGCCAATCCCCGCCCGGTGGGCTCACAGAACTACCGCTGCTTCCTGATGGATCTGGCCGGCACCGATTTCTCCCCGCACACCATCGGCTACTGGAAGCACCAGTGCACCGTGGCGGCCGGAGGCAACGGCCATCCCCAGGTGCCGCCGGCCCAGTTGGCCGTCTACTTCCAGATGATCTACGACCTGTTCAACGACGCTCCGCACTTCCCCATCGCGGGCGTCAGCCATCATAACAACGGCCCTCTGACGCCGCAGGCGGCGCTGGCCACCTTCAACGCCCCCAACGGCGGCTCGGCGGGTATGGTCAACAAGACCCGGAAGCAGCTCCTGGCCCTGCTGCTGAACGTCGTCTCGGAATACGTGTACGTGTGGCAGGACATCAGCACCGACGACCGGGTCATCTCCCAGGCCATCACCTTCGCCGCGGACATGATCACCCCGGCGGCGGGATCGGCCATCTCCACGGCGCAGAGCGCCCTGGACAAGATCAATAACGGGCAGGTGGTCCCCGCCGGCTGGATTCCCGACAGCTATGAGCTGATCTACTACGGTTCGCCCCAGGGTGCCGTGATCCCGGCGGCGACCCTGCCGGAAACGCCCCTGCTGCTGGACAATTACCCCAATCCCTTCAACCCCGTCACCACCGTCATCTTCGCGCTGCCGGAAGCAGGTGAAGTCACCGTGGCGGTGTACGACCTGGCCGGCCGGGAAGTGGCCCGCCTGGCGGACGGCTGGCGGGAAGCGGGCCGGCATGAAATCACCTTCGACGCCTCCGGTCTGGCCTCGGGCCTGTACCTCTGCCGCCTGACGTCCGGACCACATTCCGGCATCACCCGGATGATACTGGTCAAATAGGGAGGAAACCGGTTGCGGCGAGGGTGGCGACAGGGCAGTCACCCGCGCCCGGCACAGAGTTCCTTTCACCGTTCCCCTTAACCAGAAAGGACGGAAGCTTCGGGCTTCCGTCCTTTCCGTTTTCTCCCCACCCTTTAAGTCTTAAAAAAATCTCTTGCATTTCCCGCCACTGATTATTATTTTACTGCCTGAGTTAATATTTCCATCCTCCCGAACCGGAAACCATTCTAACTTGGCAATCCCATGAACGATGAGGTACTGGAGGAACGGGCGGTCCGCCCGGAGACGGGGACCGATTTACGCAGCAGGATTATCGCGGTAGGCAGCGGCAAGGGAGGCACGGGGAAATCCACCTTCGCCATCAACCTGGCCTGCAGCCTGGCCGCCCTGGGACAGGACGTCGTTTTAGTGGACGCCGATTTGGGGGGCATGGACATTTCCAACCTCCTGGGCCGCGACTTGTACCACTACACCCTGAACAGTTACATCGCCCGAGAAGTGGAAGAACTCTCCGAGGTGCTGGAACCCACCCCCTCGCCGCGCCTGCACCTGATCAGCGGCGGGTCGGAAATCATCTCCCTGTCCAACCCCTTCTATCAACAGAAATTGAGGTTGATACGCGGCCTCCTCCGGCTCAAGACGAACTACATCGTCGTGGACCTGGGGCCGGACATCGGCTTCAACACCCTGGACTTCTTCAACACGGCCCATGTGCGCTTCCTGATCACGCAGAACGTGGATCCGGTCATCATGGGGACCTACCGCTTCCTGAAGGCCGCCTTCATCCGGCAGATGAAGCAGGAATTCAAGGACAACAAAGCGGTCATCGAACTGATCAACCGGCACCAGAACAGCAGCGGGGAGGCGGTCCGGGCCAGCTTGATCGAAGCCATCCGCCAGGAAAACGGAAACCTGAACGCCCGCCTGGACAAGCTGATATTCGCCTTTCAACCCCGGCTGGTTTTCAATATGACGAAAAACCAGGCCAGCCGCAAGACCGCCGACCGTATCTTCTCCTTCATCCTGGAAAGCTACGGCTTCCGGCTGAAGACCGCGGGATTCATTCCCTTCGACAAGGACGTCGAACAGGCCTACGCCCATGCCGAACCCGCCATTCTGCGCTTCCCCCGCAGCCTGACCGCCCGGGCCATGTTCGACCTGATGGCCGTCACCGGGTTGAACCTCCATGCCAGCGGCAACCCGGTGCCCGGATTCGCCAACTTCATGCCCCTGCTGGAGAAAGAGGCGGCTCACTGGAAGTTTGCCCGGCACTAAAGGCTGGCGCATTCCCGCCCTCGCGGCCCCCAGAAATACCGGCGCCGGCTCGAATATCGGGCCGGCGCCGTCCGCTTCGCCGCTGCGGAAGGTCCCGGAGGTTCGGGGGCCACCGGGGATGCTGCTATCTATTAATCCGGGATGAGCTCGATCCTCAGGCTGCCAAGGCCCACCTCCGCGTCAATGAGCAGCTTGGAGGCGGCGCGATTCCAGTTGTCGCTCCGGTGCAACCCCTTGCGCACCTCGTTGATGTGGCGATCCAGGTCCAGCGAGGCCAGGAAGTTCTCCTCGGCATGGACTTCCACCCCCAGGCTGGCGGGAACTTCCAGGCGCGCCGACCCGAGTCCCACTTCCACCTTGATGTCGGCTTCCGGCACTCGCCACTGACCGCTCAGGTCCAGCACGATGCTGCCCAGTCCGCCTTCGGCCCGCAACCGCTCGAAGTTGGCGTTGCCCAGGTTGCGGCCCTTGAAATCCCCCAGCCCGCATTCGATGCGCAATTCCTTCATGATCACGGGGTTGGGTTCGTCGAAGTAGAGGTCGAGGTCGGACAGGCCGCTGCTGATGTCCAGGTCCGTCACCTTCATGCCGCTTAAGTCGAGCCTGCCGTCCACCAGGCCCACGTCCACGGTGAAACTGGTGGGTATCTTGGGGCTGAAGCGCAGTTCCCAGTTCTCGTCGCCGGATCTCAGCCCGTTGACGTGGGTTCCGTCATCGTCATTCTCGTCGGATTCGGCCGATTTGATGGTCAAGTAGCCCACCCTGCCGGATCGTTCGAAGCGGATCCGCGGTTCACCCCGATCCACCTTGTAGTGGATGTCGGCTTCCAGCAGATGATTCCCCTTGACCGCCTCCACCAGCAGGTCGGCCACGCCGATTTCGATCTCGACGCGCAGCTCGTCCAACTCCTCGAAGGGAATGGTCTTTACCAGGTCCTCGTATTGGTCCCGGGACCAGGCCGGCCCGGCCAGCAGCAGGGCCAGCCCCAGGATCGGCAGCCAGCGTTGCGCTTTCATGGTATCCTCCTTATGTACAGGGTGGGAAACCCACCGCGTGATCATCCCACCGGTCGGGCGGCCGCCGTCAGAAGGGGCGCTCGATCCGGAGCATCCAGGTGTAGGCGTCTTCGGACGTATCGGTGCGCTTGGCCACCTGCAGGCGCACCTGGCCCGAGGCGCTGCTCAGGCCCACGCCCACGTCGCTGGCCCAGTCCCGCGCCGCCAGGTCGGCCAGAGACCCGTCCGCGGTCATGCCCACGTCGGCGAAGAAGATCAGCCCGACTTCGTCGAAGAAGCCGCGGCCGTGCTCGTCGTGCAGGCGGATTTCCCCATTCCACAGGGCCATCTCCGTGCCGGCGAACTCCTTCAGGCCGAACCCCGGCAGGCTGGACGGCCCGCCCAGGTAGAAGAGTTTCTGGGGCGGCGGATCGCCCTCGGAACGGCCCAGCCGCAGCCGGGTGTCCAGGTTGACGAACCGGTACAGGGGCTGGTAGCGGCGCAGGTCCAGCAGGTAGCGGGTGTAGTCGAAATCACTGGCCAGATCCGGATCGGTCAGCTCCATTTCGGCCGCCAGGCGCCAGCCGCATTCGGGGCGGTCGTCCCGGTCGCGGGTGTCCAGGCCGGCGGCGAAGATAAAGGCCCGCAGCATGCCTTCGGTGATGGGCAGGTTCAGGCGGAAGCTCTTGGACCCCCAAAACAGCGCCCATTCGGTCTCGTTGCCCAGGCTGTGGTGCTGCTCCGCCTGGTAGCGGGCGCTCAGGTCGAAGGCCGGGACCGGATTCCAGGCCAGGGTCGTACCAAACCCCTCGCGCTCGTAGTAGTCGCGGAAATCCTCGTGCAGGAAAAAGGCGGCCAGGGTGTTCTCCCGGTCGGACATATACCAGGCGTCCTCGGTGTAGGTCAGGTGGTAGGCGTCCACCGACAGCTCCATCTGCCCCCGCGGCAGGAAGCCGAAGCCGAACCCGCCCCGCCCCTGCCAGGAATGGGAGGAGAAGCCGTAACCGCCGGAGGCGAAGGTGCGGAAGTGGATCCCGTAGTCGCTGAAGGGGAACTCCTCGACTTCCAGCCCCAGGAACAGTCCGTCCACCTTGTTGTAGGCCAGCTTCAGGTCGGTTTCGCCGATCAGGGAATGATCATCGTCGCAGCATTCCTCCCGCTCCCGCAGGCTGCGGCGGCTCTCCCAGTCGCCTTCCCAGGCCAGCGCGGGGCTGTCATCCCGCCCGATTTGCACCCCCGGCAGAGACCCCTGCACGAGGTTGCCGGTCACCTGGGACCCCGGGGCGCGGAAGATGCGGCCCTGGCGGGCTACCACGTCGCCCTCTACCACGGCGGCGGAATCCAGGGTAATGTCGCCCACGTAGGCCACGCAGGTTCCCGTCACCCGGCCGCGAATGACCAGGTCCCCGGTGACGGCAATGATATCGCCGGTGACCGTCTCGTCCGCTTCCACCACCTTGTCGCCAAAGACCCGGACGTCGCCCGCCCCGGCCGCGCCGGCGGCCAGCAGGCCGATCAGGACGGTCATCATGAATCGCGTCGCCATGCTGTCTCCCTTCGCTTTTCCCGCGCGGATTTAGTTCTGCCGTTCGATGCGGATGTCGCCGTTGACGGTCTCCAGTTCAATCAGGGGGCCGCCGCCGTTGAGGTCGCCGGTGGCGCGGATCTGATGCCGCCCGCGGCGTCCGCCGTCGCCTTCCACCTCTTCGATCTTCAGCTTGAAGTCGCTGCGGATCTCGTACTCCTGCAGCAGCATGGGGTGGTCCACCCGGATGACGGCAGAAACGCTGGCCTGCACGTTGGAAGGCAGGCGCAGCTCGACTTCGCCGCCGGAAGTGGTCAGGCGGATGGGCCCGCGAAGCTTGCCGCCGTTGGCTACTTCAGCGCGCACGTCGCCGCCGGAGGTTTTGCCCGTCAGGCTCCCCTGGATTTCGCGCAGATCCAGGTCACCGCCGGAAGTGGAGATGTCCACATCGCCGGTCACGGCGTAAATTTCCATATTCCCCCCGGAAGTGTGCCCCTGCACCCGGCCCTGCACCCGGTCGGCGATGACGTTGCCGCCGGAGGTGCGCAGGTCCACGCTGCCCGTCACTACGCGGGCTTCAACGTCCCCGCCGGAAGTGCTGGCGCGGTGGCTGGCGCCCCGGATCTCTTCGATCAGCACGTCCCCGCCGGAGGTGCGCACGTCCAGTTCCCCCTGCACGTTGCGGGCGTCAATGTCGCCCCCGGAGGTGGTGCCCCGGACCTTCCCGGTCACCTGCTGCAGGGAAATGTCCCCGCCGGAGGTCTTCACCGTGAAGGGGCCGGTCTTGGCCTCGATCAGGGTCACGTCGCCGCCGGAGGTGCTCAGGTCCACGGCGCCGTCCAGGGCGCGCCCCACGATGTCGCCGCCGGCGGTGTTGGCGTCCACCACTCCGGTGACGCGGCTGATCTCCACGTCGCCCCCGGCGGTTTCCACTTCCGCCCGCCCCTTCAACTGGGTCACGGTTACGTCTCCCCCCGTGGTGGCCACGTCGGCGTTGAAATTGTTGGGCACACGAATGGTGAAGGTGCCGCCGGTTTCCCCCATATTGCGCAGGAAGAAGACGTGCAGCTTGGGCTCAAGCATCCCGATTCCGGTGCGGTCGCGGGTGCCGTTGACATTCACCTGGTTGCCCAGCTTCTTGACCTCGGCGCGCATCTCCTCGAACGCCTCGCGGGCCTCAGATTCCTTGTCCGCCCGGATGAAGAATTCCTGGATCACTTCCACCTGACCGGAGGCGTCGCCGGTGACGGTCACGTCGCCGATGACGTCATCCACCTTCAGGTCCCCGCCCGGGGACACATCGAACTTGTCCGTGGCGCGGACCAGGAAGCCGTTGCGCTGCTTTTCGACGGTAACCTGGGCGCCGGCGCCGGCGGCCATCCAGGCCAGGGCCAGCGCTATGATGATGGGAGTAGCTGTCGGTCGCATGTTTTACTTTCCTTTCCCCGCCTCATCCAGTTTGAACCCCGGTATGGACGGCGTATTCTCTTGGCTGCCCTCCAGCATGCGATAATCGGCGGTGGAGAGGCGTATGGCCTTGCGGGCCTGCATCCGGACGTACGCGTTGGAATCCGATTCGGCGGCCTGCAGCAGGATTCGGTCGGTATCCTGCGCCGGACCTTTCTGCAGCAGGGCGTCAATGGCGGCGATGCGTACGGCCGGGTTGGGATCCTTCAATAGGGCGTTCAGGATGGCCTGCTCGGCCAGTTCGTCGCGCTGGGTCCCCTGCAACGCCTCGATGGCCTTCAGACGCACGCCGTCGTTCTGGTCGTTGACCAGGGCGTAGGCCAGCACCTGGCGGGCCTTGGGGCTGAGCTCGGAAGCCCGAGCCAGCTCCTCGACCGACTGCAGCCGCACCCCGGAATTCTCTTCATTCTTCACCGCCCAGCCCAGCAGGTCCAGAATCACCTTGTCGTCGGGCTGGCCTTCGATGACGTAGTTTTTCACCGCCCGGAAGCTGACTTCCACGTGGCCCTCCTTCTTGCTCGAGGGCTTGACTTTGACGTCGGACACCTCGGTCCCGCTCTTCAGCAGGTCGCCGATCAGGTACTTGCGATTGACTTCCTTCTGGTCCACGTAGGCGGCGGTGGTCATGTCCACGCCGGTCTCCCAGGGCATGATCTCGGGCAGCGGCTGGCGCAAAGTCAGGCGGCCGACGAACAGGCCGATGGCCAGTGCGGCGGCAGCGAAGCCCAGTTCCCAGCCCCAGGTGCGGCGGGGCCGGAGGCGATCCCAAAGATCGCTCAGGATGCTGGCCGGGCTGCGGCGCCGGCCGGTCTGGAGCCGGGCCAGGAGGCGGGCGCGGGCGGTTTCCAGGGCTTCGGGGCGCGGTTCGCAGGGGACCCGCACGTTCACCAGGGCCCGGACCCGCTCCAGCTCCTCCTGCCGCGCCTGGCAGCGGGGGCAGCTTTCCACGTGCCGCAGGAAGCCATCCTCCCCCCCGGGAAGGGCTTCCCCGTAGGCTCGCAGCCAGAACAGTTCATCGAATGCTTCGCACTTCATACGTAATCCTTAATGGGTCTTGGCTCACTCGCCGGCCTGGTAGTACGGCTCCAGGACGCGGCGCAGGGTTTCCACGGCGCGGAACAGGTACGCCTTGGCGGTGCCTTCGCCGATGCCCAGGAGGCGGGCAATTTCCTTCAGTTTCAATCCCTGGTCGTGCTTCATGACGAAGACGGTGCGCTGCCGGGCCGGGAGCGTCTCCAGGGCTCGTTCGATCTGCTCCAGAATTTCCCGGCGCAGTTGCCGGTTTTCCGGGTCGTCCCAGGGGTTGCAGGGGACGGATTGGAAGAAGTCGTCGTCGCCGTCCATCACCCGTTCCTTGGCCCGCCGGCGGTCCAGGCTGCGCTTGCGGCTCAAGGCAGCGTTGACCGCCACGCGGTGCAGCCAGGTGGTAAATTCCGATTCAAAGCGAAACTCGGGCAGGGACCGGTGGACTTTCAGGAAGACTTCCTGATAAACCTCCTCGGCGTCGAACCCGGGACCCAGGACGGAGCGCACCAGGGACATGACGCGGGCGTCGTGGCGCTCCACCAGCCGGGCGAAGGCCGCATCGTCACCGGAACGCGCCCGGGTTATCAGTTGGATCTCTTCATTATCCATGGACTTCGATTCGTTGGCCGGTCCCATTCCCCCCGCTCACCCGATTGGACGCCGCCACCCGGGGAAAAGTTGCTCCGGAGCAAAAAGTTATTTATGCAAAAAAATGCACTTGACAAAGCGAAATAAATTGTTTATATTGAAGCGCCTTTGTCAAAATGACGGGAGGAGCCGTGAAATCCATCACTGTGGGGATCGCCGCCATCCTGGCGCTGGGGTTGGCACTGCCGTGCGGGGCGCAGGATGAGTATTGGACACTGTTGGAAGAGTACCCTTCTCCGGCGAATTATGCCCTGGGATTATACTATGATGGAAAATTGCTCTGGCACGTGGACTGGGATTCTTCCCAGAACATCCATACTGTGTATACTCTTAATCCTTACAATATGCAAGTAATTGAGACCTTCGCCTCGCCGGTGACTCAACCCTGGGGAATTACTTTCGACGGAACCAACTACTGGATGACGAGCCACGGAACTCATGGACAGCCTACAGCACAACTGTGTAAAATTGATGCGGACAGCTTTATTGTGGATACAACTTTTACTTTCCCTGGTTACTATTTCTACGGAATAACCTGCGATACCAGCACCGGGAATATTTGGGTGGCATCGCAGACTACTGCCTGGGTGAAGTGGTTCCTGGAGTTTAATCCCGGAACGGGACAGGTGGTGGAATGGCACCATTGGCCCTGGACATGGACGGTCGGCCTGCACTGGTTTCAGGGCAACTTGTGGGCCAACACCTACGATTACTTCTACCCCGATCACACCTACATTGTGGATGTGGATACCTGGACTATCCAGAATATACTCATCCCCCCCTATGCCTGCCCGGAAGGGATTGCCACCAACGGCTTGGTATGGTGGATTTCCTACTGGCGGTATAATCATCACTGCATTCAAAAGCTGGTTCCCCCCGGCGTCACCATCCATGATATCGCCGCGCATACCATCATCGAGCCGCCAGGAGGGATTTTACCCGATTTATCCTTCATCCCGATTGGCAGGTTCGTTAATTACGGGTCGTGCGATGAAGAAGATGTGCCCTTCTTGTGCATGATCATTGATGATTCCAATGAGGTCGTGTATTACGACAGTATCGTCTACGAGGCGGTGATCCAGCCGGACCAGATAGTGGACATCACGTACGCCCAGGCAACCTTGGAGCCAAGCACCGATTACAAGGTAAAATTCTACAGCAATTTGGATATTGATCAATATCGCAGTAACGACAGTATGCACGTTTATATTACGACCCCTACCTTCGAGCATGATTTGGCGGTTCTTTCGATTCTGGAGCCGGATTCGCTGGAACCGTTCGCCGCGATTTATCCCTTGGCCCGGGTTCAGAACCTGGGGAACTTATTCGAACCGGTGGCCCCCGTTCAGCTCCAGGTCCGCCATGAAGGGACGGTCGTCTTGAATGTCCAGGCCCCGGCGACGAACCTGTCTCCCGGGGAAATTGACACCGTCGCCTTTCCTCCATTCATGCCTGCCGAAGAAGGCGAATACACATTTTTCTTCGACGGACTGCTGCCCTTGGACAGCAATCCCGTCAACGACAGCGTAACCGTGGTCTGCCTGGTGGGCCCCACCCATGACGTGGCCCCGGTGCAGGTCACCAGCCCGCCGTCGTCCGTTTCCCTGGGCGTCATCTCCCCGCGGGCGATCGTGCGCAACCTGGGCGACTTTGACGAGACGGTGTTCAATGTCTTCTGCACCATCGGCAACAGCGGCGGATACCTGTACGCCCATTTGGCCTCCTGCCCGCCGCTGGCTCCCGGCCAGCAGTTCGAAGTGGCCTTTCCCAACTTCTCCTTCACCGTGCCGGACTTCTACACGGTCAGCTTCATCACCATGCTAAGCGGCGACATGGTGCCGGAAAACGATTCGCTGGGGCAAGTGACCCAGGCGGCGCTGGTTCTGGATGTGGCGCCCACCGCGGTGCTGTCGCCCCCGCCGACGGTAGTCCCGGGCGTATACAATCCCACCGCCATCATCACCAATGTGGGGAACTATCCGGCGGAAAGCTTTACCGTCACCTGCCAGGCGGATTCCGGTTCGCAACCCTACTTCCTGCAGGAGACGATCCTGGACGGGCTGTCCCCGGGGGAAGCCGATACGGTGACGTTCGCCGCCATTCCCTTCTCGAATACGCAGGTATCCCGCCTGCTGTTCATCGCCGACTGGGAGCTGGACCAGAACCCGGACAACGACACGCTGGTCTACTACACGCAGCCCCCTTCCGGGGTTACCGGCGGGAACGCCTCCGTTACCGGTTTCCAGGTGGCGGGTTGTTTCCCCAACCCCTTCAATGCCAGCACCTGTCTGCGGGTGCATTTGCCGGTCGAATCCCCGGTGAAGGTGGATCTGTACAGTCTGGACGGCCGCCGGGTGCTGAGCCGGGATTGCGGCAGCCTGCCGGCCGGAATTCAGACGGTTGTTCTCGAGGCTGACGATTTGCCCAGCGCCGTGTATATCGTTCATCTACGTGCAGGGAAGTGGCAACAATCCCAAAAAATCGCCCTTTTGAAATAAATGAATGAACCCATAGACATCTACATTCCTTGCTATCAGCCGGATGAGTACCTGGACCGCTGCCTGCGCTCCATCTTCAAGCACACCCGCGGAGACTACAACGTCACCGTGATTGTGGGGAAACGTTCCATCGCCAAGAACCGGAACCAGGGACTGCGCAAGAGCGCCTCGGAGTGGATCTGTTCTTTGGATGCGGATTGCGAGGTGACCCAGGATGGCTGGCTGGAACTACTTCTGGAAACCGCGCGCAGCCGACCCGAGGTGGGGATCGTGGGGGCCAAAATCGTCATGCACGACGGTAAAATTTTCTCAGCCGGGACCGGACCGGACGGTTACCCCATGCTCTATGGCGAGCAAGACACCGGGCAGCGCGAAATTGTGGAAGAGGTGCACGCGGTCAGTGAGAACTGCCTGCTGATGCGCAAGGGAATCTTTGAATTCGATGAGTGGTTCTGGCAGTCCCGCAGTTCGGAAGGCCAGGACGCCTGCATCCGGCTGCGCCAGCAGGGATACAAGATCATCTACGATGGCCGGGTTAAAATCCAGCACGACAAGTACCCGCGAAAATCCAGTCCTTTCAACTGGGATCACATTTACTTTCACCTGAAGCATCCTTCCACCTATCTGGACCATTATCGCAAACGCCGCCGGTCGGGCAAATAACTTTTATTCCACTTTGGAGGTGCATCATGAAAAGCCTGATTCTCGCTACAGTTGCCGTGGCATTACTTTTCATCCCTGCCTCTGCCGTCACGATCTATGTGCCAGAGGATTACCCCACCATCGGCGCTGCCGTCAACGCCGCCTGCGACGGCGATTCCATTCTGGTGGGACCCGGCATCTATGATCCAGTTCCCATCGTGTACCATGAGCCGGATGATATCACGTTGCTGGGCAACGGGTTCTACGGACCCGACCGCACCACCATCATGGGCAATTTCAGCGGCGAAGTGGAAGCCAAGATAGACATCCGCCACGCGGATGGATGGGAAATCGGTGGTTTTGAGCTGGTGGTGGGGCACAAAGGGATCAACACCGAAGGCAACAACGGCTGCCATATCCACGATATTTATGTTCATGACGTGACTTGGGATTATGCGGATGGGGTAATGGTCAACGGCAACAACTTCCTCATCGAGCGGAGCATATTCCAGGGCTGCCCTTACGCCGGCATTGAGATCTGGTATCCCCCGCAGTCAGGGCACATTTTCCGCAACAACACCATCGTGAATTGCAATAACGGAATCCTGGTGCGCGGCCAGACACAGAACCTGGTGATTGAGAACAACATCATCATGAACAACGATGATGGGGTGGAATTCACCTACGGAACCTGGACGGGGAGCGCAGTGCTGGATTACAACAATGCTTTCGGCAACTCCCCCAATTGGTCCGGCTGCACCCCCGGCCCGCACAACCTATCCGCCGATCCGCAGTTCATGGGTGGATCGGGCGGGGAACAGTACATGCTCCAGCCCACCTCCCCCTGCATTGACGCCGGGGATCCCGCCTCGCCGCCCGACCCTGACGGCACCATCGCTGATATCGGCTGCTTCTACTTCAACCAGGCCTTCACCCCCGGACAGCTGACCCTGGCCGTGGTCCCGGTCAGCCCGCCGGTGGTTCTCCCCCCGCAGGGCGGGTCTTTCGACTACACCTGCGCCATGGCCTGCGATTCCACCGGGTACGCCTTCTACGACGGCTGGGTCACCCTGCGCCTGCCCGACGGCCAGACCATGGGCCCGGTGCTGACCAAGACCAACATGCTCCTGGGTCAAGGCGCCTCCAACACCGTGACGCTGTCCCTGTTCGTATCCCCGTGGGCCATGCCGGGGATCTACGCCCTGCACGCCTGCCTGGGACAGGCGGAATCCGGCACGGTGTGGGCCGAAGACAGCCTGACCTTTGAGAAGCTGCCGTTCGACGGCCCCGGAATCGAAACGGGCTACGCCATCTTCTGCGGCTGGGAGCAGAGCGAGAAGGTTTACCTGGGTGCGGTGGATCTGGGCGTGGAGAAGGGGCCGGAACTGTCCGCCGGGCCCAATCCGTTCAACCCCTCGACGGTTGCGAGATACGAGATGCGAGATGCGAGTTACGTTACTCTCCGGGTCTATGATACGGCCGGGCGGGAGGTGGCTACCCTGGTGGAGGGATGGAGAGCCGCGGGGTCCCACGAAGTGTCCTTCGACGCGTCCGGGCTGCCGTCGGGGATCTATTTCGCCCGCCTCCAGGCGGGGGACGTGGCCCAGGTGCAGAAGTTGATTCTTCTGAAGTAGGGGTTGGCTGTTGGCCTTTGGCCATTAGCGGTAGGGGCACGGCGTGCTGTGCCCCTACAACTTTGTAACTTTCCAACCATGTACCTTTCGAACCAAAAGAAGAGGGGCGGCCCGTTGTGGCCGCCCCTTTCGCTCGCCTCTCACAGCTACTTCAGTCCCCGCTTCTCCAGCAGCGGTTCAACGGAGGGCTCGTGGCCCCGGAAGCGGCGGTACATTTCCATGGCTTCCACGCTGCCGCCCTGCTCCAGGATATGGGTGCGGAAAGCCCGCGCGGTGGCCGGGTCGAACAGGCCGTTCTCCTTGAAGGCCTGGAAGGCGTCGGCGGAGAGCACGTCGGCCCAGACGTAGTTGTAGTACCCCGCGGCGTAGCCTCCCGAGAAGATATGCTGGAAGTAGGGGCTGCGGTAGCGCACCGGGATCTCCGGCATCAGCCCGATTTCCGCCAGGGCCTCCGCCTCAAAAGCGGTAGCGTCCACCTCGGCGCCCGGAGCCAGGCGGTGCCAGGCCAGATCCAGGTAAGAGGCGGCCAGGTATTCCACGTTGGCGAATCCCTGGTTGAACTTTTTGGCCTTCTGCAGCTTGTCAATCAGAGTGTCGGGGATGGCCCGGCCGGTCTGCCAGTGGCGGGCGTACTCCTTCAGTACCTCCGGTTCCAGGGCCCAGTTCTCCATGATCTGGGAGGGGAGTTCGACAAAGTCGCCGGGGACGTCGCTTAAAGTCTTGTAGCGCACCCGGGACAGCAGCGAGTGCAGCCCGTGTCCCAGTTCGTGGAACAGCGTCTCCACCTCGTCCATGGTCAGCAGGGCGGGGGCATTCCCGGCGGGGCGGGTGAAGTTGCCCACGTTGACCACGATGGGGCGGACGTCCTTCCCGTCCCGGTAATACTGGTTGCGGTACTCGCCGCTCCAGGCGCCGAAGCGTTTGCCGGCCCGGGGGTGGTAATCCACCAGGAACACGCCCAGGTGGGACCCGTCGGCGTCGAGCACCTCGTAGGTGCGCACCTCGGGGTGGTACTTGGGCAGGTCGGTCCGTTCCACGAAGCGCACCCCGTAGAGCCGCCCGGCCACACCGTAGGCCCCTTCGATCACCGCTTCCAGGGGGAAGAAGGGGCGCAGCTCGTTATCGTCCACGTGGTAGCGTTCCTGGCGCACCTTTTCGGCGTAGTAGCGCCAGTCCCACGGCTCCAGGGCAAAGTCGTACCCTTCCCGGCGGATCATGGTCTGCAGGTCGGCGGCTTCGCGGCGGGCGGCGGCCTGGGCCGGCTCCCACAGGCGGTCCAACAGATCCCGGGCCCGTTCGGGAGTGCCGGCCATGCGGTCGGCCAGAGCGTAGTCGGCGTAGGTGGGGTAGCTTAGGAGGTTGGCCTTCTGGGCCCGCAGTTCGGCGATGCGGGTCAGGATGGGCTTATTGTCGTGCTCGTCGCCGTGATGGCCCCGGTCGAGGTACGCCTGCAGGATCTGCCGGCGCAGGTCGCGATGGGGGCTGTAGGTCAGGAACGGCCACAGGCTGGCCGCCTGCAGGGTGAAGACCCATCGGCCCTCCAGTCCGGCCTCCCGGGCGGTGGCGGCGGCGGCTTCCACGACGCTCTCCGGCATTTCGCCCAGGGCGGCGGGATCGTCCACCACCAGGCGGAACGCGTTGGTCTCGGCCAGGACGTTGTCGCTGAAGGTCGGGTGCAGCACCGACAGTTCGGCGTTGATGGCCCGCAGCCGCTCCTTGTCCTTGGGCGATAGTTTGGCCCCACCCCGGACGAAATCCTTGCGGGTCTCCTCCATCAGCCGGAGCTGCACCGGGGCCAGGCCCAGGGAATCGCGCCGTTCCCACACGGCTTCCAGGCGGGCGAAGAGCGCCTCGTTCATCAGGATGTCGTCATTCAGGGCCGCCTTCAGGGGTGCCACTTCCCGGGCCAGGTCCTGCATTTGGTCGTTGGTTTCGGCCGCGTTCAGGTGGGAGAAGACCGCGTTGACCTTCTCCAGCAGCTCCCCGGCGGCGTCCAGCGCCTCGTAGGTGTTGGCGAAGGTGGGCGCTTCGGGGTGGGCGGCGATGGCCTCCACTTCGGCGCGCTTGCGGGCGAGGGCTTCCTGGTAGGCGGGCAGATAGTGCTCGGTCCGGATACTATCGAACGGGGGAACGCCGAAGGGGGTGGACCACTCCTCCAGCAGCGGATTGGCCGAACCGGCGGAAACGGGTGCTCCGCCCAGGCAGACGTAAACCATGATGACGCTCGCGATAAGGGAAATCCCTGCGGATGCCAGGGAATGTCGTTGACGCAATGAAACCTCCGTGATACCCGGTAATACCAGTATTTGATACGAAAGGGCGCGGCCCGGGCAATAGCCGTGGCCGGTACATCTTCTAACAGGACCTGCGCGATTGCCTGAAAGCGGTGCTGAAGAAAACAAAATGCGTAAGTCCTGTTATAAACGAAAAAAAGCGGCTACCAGATCCGGTAGCCGCTGTCGCGTTGGCTGGGAGACAGGGATTCGAACCCCGATTCTATGGTCCAGAGCCATATGTCCTGCCGTTGGACGATCTCCCAGTGTTGTTCTCTAATATAATACGCAATCTGCGTCCTGTCAAGAGGAACTCGGAGAAAAATTTCAGGTTCCAGGCTACGCGCCCCACTTCACCGTGGCCCGCAGGCAGCCGGAGTGGCAATTTCCAGGACCGCCCGGAAGGTGAGGGGCAATAAACCAGGCCAATCTTTCCAATGCGATCAATCCTCCCGCCCGGCGGAGCAGAAATACGATCCGCGCACGCTTGGGCGGCATTCAGAGGCTGATCTCCCCTTCCAGGTACGTCACCGCCTGGCCGGAAAGGTCCAGGCGCGACCCGCGGTGGCGGCACTTCAGGTATCCCCCCCGCGCCGACACCTGCCGCGCCGTCAGTTCGGTTTGGCCCAGGCGCCCGGCCCAGTAGGGGACCAGGCTGGTGTGCGCCGATCCCGTCACCGGGTCCTCGTCAATGCCCAGGGCGGGGGCGAAGAAGCGGGAGACGAAGTCCACGTCCCGCCCCGGCGCGGTAACAATCAGCCCGTGCGGCGCGACTTGCTTCAGGCGGGCGAAGTCGGGCGCCAGAGCTTCGACCGGTTCGGCCGTCTCGTACACGGCAAACCAATTGTCACGGGTCTGCCGCACTTCCTGCGGCGGGAGGTTCAGGGCGGCTCGGAGCGGTTCCAGGCCGGCGGTGAGGCTCTCGCCGGGGGGATCGGCGGGGAAATCGAGGGTCAGCCAATCGTCCTCCCGGGTCACGCGCAATTCTCCGCTGCGGGAGGCGAAGCGGATAACCCGACCGGCGTACCCCCGGTGGCGGAACAGGACGTGCCCCGTGGCCAGGGTGGCATGACCGCACAGGTCCACTTCAACCTGGGGAGTGAACCAGCGCAGGTGGAAATCAGCCCCAAGAACGCCGTGGGGCCCCGGACGGCCGGGATCGCCGGAAGCGGCCAGCGGCACGAAGAAGGCCGTTTCCGACAGGTTGTTTTCCGCGGCTACGGCTTGCAGGGTCGCGTCCGGCAGCCATTGATCCAGGGGCACCACAGCCGCCGGATTGCCGCCGAACAGCCTGTCGGTGAAGGCGTCAACCTGGTACAGGGGAAGCTTCATGGGGAGACTCGCGTTATGGACACCCGGTAAACGGGTTCCGAATGGAGGCGGTTCCGGGGCGCAATAAAAAAGGCGACTCTGGCGAGTCGCCCCCTTCGCGAACTGGGAAATTCAGGGCCATCCAGCCTGATAAAATCGTTCAGTTCCAGCCGAGCTCAATGGCTCTCTGGTGGCATTCCGAGCACAGCACGATGCAATTTTCCAGGGAGAACGGGCCGTCCGAAATTCTGCGGAAATGCTCCAGACTCTTTGAGTTCCCGCAACGTCCGGTGTGCACGCACTCGGGATGGTTGCATTCGCAACGGTAGTTAGCCCGCACCAGAGCCAGGAACTGGACGAGATCCGAAAACGCAGCCATCGGACCTCCGGGGAAAAGAAAAGTGGCTCAATATAGCCAATTAATTGCGAAAAGTCAAG
Source organism: Candidatus Zixiibacteriota bacterium (assembly GCA_003599535.1). GTDB lineage: Bacteria > Electryoneota > B3-LCP > B3-LCP > B3-LCP > SURF-9. The sequence goes on from QZKQ01000071.1 coordinate 42,026, forward strand.
CTCAATTTAATTTATTCTTTTGAACACCGTATCGCATATCACAATTAACCCTATTAAGCCGGCTGCTGCGAAGTCTCTGCCGTCCGCTTATCATGCGTATATATAATGATCGAGGCACGAAAAATCCCAGGGAGGTTTTAAAGTCTGCAAAGTGATGAATGTATTTGTGGAGGACCGCCATGCACGAATTTAAGACAAATCTGTTCCGCTGGGCTGGTTTCGTCCTGGCCTTGGGGCTACTCTGCGGCCCGGCTCTGGCGCAACGTCCTGAAGGTCGGGGCTACAGTGGGTGGGATCATATGATGGGATGGGGTTGGGGAGGCGGCTGGGTCATGATGCTGATCTGGTGGGCCATCATCATCGGCGGCTTGGTGCTGCTGATACGCTGGTTAATCTCCTCGCGCTCCCAAACTTCACAGAGCTCGCGGGATACTGCCCTGGACATCCTGCGGGAACGCTACGCCCGCGGCGACATCAACCGGGAGGAGTTCGAGGAGAAAAAGAAGGACTTGGTGTCGTGAAATCGCCGTAAAGGAGGCACATGAACCCGCAATCGCGCCGTCTGGCCGGCTTGTTGCTGGTCATTTTCCCCACCGTCATCGCCGGCGGCGTCAGCCTGTTGACGCTGCTGATCGCCGATCCCGCCTACCCGGCCAATCCCTTGCGGCAGGACCTGTGGCGCGCCGGCCACGCCCACGCCGGGGTGATCCTGGTGCTGGCGCTGCTGGCCCTGCGCTATGTGGACCAGGCCCGGCTGTCTGAGGGGATGAGACGCTTCGTGCGTTCGGCCATTCCCTCCGCGGCTATCCTGCTGCCCGCGGCCTTTTTCCTCTCGATACTGGATCCCCGGGCTACGCAGCCGAACGGGTGGATTTACTTGGCCTATCTCGGGGCGGTGGTGCTGGCGGCGGGATTGGTAACGCTGGGCGTGGGAATGCTAAGGCAGAAGCGTGAAAGGTGAGCGCTTATTCGGGTGATGCACGATATGGCCTCTTCCCCGCGTAGGGGCGGGATAGGCTTACTTCCGGGATAATCAGCCTCCTCTCCCGCCCAACTCCCCGAGGTCGAACATGAGCCACTCCCCTTAACGACGCGGGGAAGTCACCGGCGCAACCAGGGCCACAGGAAGGGGACGCGGCGGCGGTAGGCCAGGTACGCCTCGCCGTAGCGGGCGGCCAGCTCGCGCTCCTCCCATTTCCCCACCGCCAGGACGTGCAGGTAAACCAGAACCGTTGCCGGGATCATGGGCGTCCAGCGCAGCAGCAGCGCCAGCGCGGCGAAGATGAAAATGCCCGCCAGGTACATGGGATTGCGGGTGTAGGCAAACAGCCCCGACGTTTCCAGCTGAACGCCTTCCGCCCCGGGAAAATATTCCACTCCCGCCGCCCGCTGAAATCCGAGGCGGAACAGGCCGGCCAGAATCAGGAATCCCCCCGCCAGCAGCAGCGGCAACCCCAGAACCCAGGCCGCCCAAACGGGCAGGGGCAGCTCTCCGGGCAAGCCCGCGGCCTTCACCGCCCACCACGAGACCAGGATGTAAGCGGCCATCCCGCCAGCGTTGATGAGTGGTATGGGAAGAAGGGGCTTGGGGTGTGGCATGGGAGGTTCCTTTTCCATTCCGGGAGAGGACGGCGAAGAAACGGACCGGAAGGCGACCGGTCGCGCATGATGTTACCTGAATGATGCTCCGGGGTCGGCGTTATTTTAAATATACGACGCCGCCCTGGCGGAGGCAATGATTTTTTCCCCGGGGTTGGTATCGCGGCTGGCCGGCGGCCCCCTCCTTTTCTCCCGTAATTCCCGCAATCCGCGCTTGACATCGGGAATAATTTGCCGTACTTTCTGGGTGGCCGGGGGCATCTCCATCACGGATTCGACGGATTCGATGGATGAAGCGGAGGGCCGCTTCGTGGCGGGAGGGAATCTCCCGACTCCCGGCTCCTGTTCTTCTGCCTGCTGGCTACTCTCCAACCCGTCTGCACCACCCATGCCTGACCCGACGCCTGAAACCCGCCGCCTGGCCGCCCTGGACGTGGGCACCAATTCCACCCTGTTCCTGCTGGCTGAGGTGGACGACGCCGGCCGCGTGCGCCCCCTGCGCCACGAAGCGGTCACCAATGACCTGGGCCGGGGCCTGTCCGCTTCGGGGGAACTATCCCCCGAGGTCATCGAGTTGAATTTGCGCCAGTTGGAAGATTTGACGCAAATCGCCGTACAGGACGGCGCCATAGAAATCCGCGCGGCGGCCACCGAGGCGCTGCGCCGCGCCGCCAATGCCACGGATCTGATCGCCCGGGCCCGCGCCGAGCTGGGGCTGGAAATCCGCCTCATCAGCGGCCAGGAAGAGGCGGCCCTGACCTATTTGGGGGTGGCTTCCGGCCTGCCGGACCCCGCCGCCCCGGTTCTGGTGGCCGACGTGGGCGGAGGGTCCAGCGAAGTCCTCCTGGGACAGGCCGGGAACGTCCGCTTTTCCGTATCACTTAAGGTGGGCGCGGTCTCCCTGGACCGGAGCTTCATCCGCCACGATCCGCCGCTGGCGCCGGAGCTGGACGCCATCCGCCGGCGGCTGGGTGAGATTACCCCGGCCCTGGCGGATCTGCGCCGCCAGACCGGTGTTCCCCTGGTGTTCTGCGGCGGCACGGCTTCCGCCCTGGCCCACGCCGACCTGGGCCTGGCGGACTACCAGCCCGAAGCGATCTCCGGCCACCGCCTGACCCGGCAGCGTCTGGACGAATTCATCGCCCAATTCGCCGCCATGCCCCTGGAACAGCGCCGCATTATCCCCGGAATCGGCCGGCGGCGGGCGGAAATCATCCTGCCCGGAACCCTGATCCTGGCGCACCTGCTGGAGGTCCTGGAGCGAGCCGAGGCTGCCGTGTCGGAACGGGGCTTGCGGTACGGTTTGCTGCTGGCCCCGGAAAACTGGGGGGAAGTCCATTAAAATCCGGGAATTCACTTGACATTCTGACCTTGACGTATTAACTTTGTAACGGTAGAACCCGGTGTCATGAGAAGCGAAGCAAAGCCCGGCGCTCGGCGCCCGGCCGCCTTCGGCAGCCGGCAGCAGCAAGGGTGAAGGGCAGGTTTGCCAAGATGAAACGAGAACTGAGCGATCGCGAAAAACTCATCCTGCGGGAAGTCGTCGCCCAATACGTGTTAACTGCGGACCCCATCAGCTCCCGCACCCTGTCCAAGCGGTTGAAGGGACGCTTTTCTCCGGCCACCATCCGCAATGCGATGGCCGACCTGGAAGAACTGGGCCTGCTGGATCATCCCCACACCTCGGCGGGCCGCGTCCCCACGGAACTGGGCTACCGCCTGTTCGTGGACGACCTGATGGCGCACGCCCGCCTGAGTCCGCGGGAGAAGGAGCTGCTGGATCGGGAAATCACCCGCCTCGGTTCGACCGACGTGGTGAACGTCCTGGAACAGACCGCGCACCTGCTGGCGGAAATCACCAACCTGCTGTGCGTGGTCATGTCGCCCCGCTTCCAGGAAGGCATTCTCCACCGCATTGACCTGATCGGCATCGGCGGGGAAAAAATCCTGGCGGTGATCACCATCCAGTCCGGCATGGTGCGCTCCCTGCTGCTGGAAGTCACCGCCGGCATCACCCGCGACGAGATTGAATGGGTCGCGGCCTTCCTGAACCAGCGGCTGTCCGGCCTGTCCCTGTCGGAAATCCGCCACAGCATCGGCCAGCGCCTGAAGGACGGCCCCATGGACAACTTCTCCGTCCTGCGCACCATGGTGGACCGCGCCGACCAGGTCTTCTCCTTCGACGACCGCAACGCTTACCTGGTCGAAGGGGTCAGCCACCTGGCGCTCCAGCCCGAATTCTATGACGTGGACCAGTTGCGCCGGGTGCTGGAACTGCTGGAAGACCGCAAGTTGTTCGTGCACCTCTTCGCCCGCCGGGAAGGGGGCGTGGAGGTCCGGATCGGCCGGGAGAACGCCCTGGTGCCGCTGTCTTCGCTGTCCGTGGTTTCGGCCACCTACAAGTACGGCAACCTGGGCGGCGCCATCGGGTTGATCGGCCCCACCCGCATGAACTATCCCAAGGCTGTATCCATCGTCGAATATACCGCCCGGAAAATTGATTCCATCACGGGCGAACAGTAACCCTTCTATTTTGTACATGGGCAAGACACCATGAAGCATGACAAAGACCGCCCCATGGATTTGGATAACCCGGAAAACCCGGCGGCCGGCGAGGTCAACGACGGCGGCGCGGGGGACGAAAACGAGAACCTGCCGGAACCGTCGGGTGCCATTGATCTGGATGAGGAGATCCAGCGGCTGCGCCTGGAACTGGACGAGTACAAGAACCTTTACCTGCGCAAGGCGGCCGAATTCGAGAATTTCCGCAAGCGCAAGCAGCAGGAATTTTCCGCCCTGGTGGCCACCGCCGAGGAGAGCCTGGTCTCCGACCTGCTGCCCGTCCTGGACGACCTGCAGCGCCTGCTGGCCACGGCCCAGGATGAGTCCTGGAGCCGGGAGAGTTTCCTGCGCGGCGCGCAGATGATCCACGACAAGATGATGGACATCCTGGCCGCCCGGGGCCTGAAGCCCCTGGAAGCGGCCGGCATGCCCTTCGACCCCAACCTCCACGAAGCTCTGATGCAACAGCACGAAAGCGGAGCCGAGCCGGGCACGGTACTGCAGGAATTCCTGCGCGGCTACCGCCTGGGAGATAAAATCATTCGCCACGCCCAAGTCGTGGTGTCTGCCTGAAACCATACGGCATGTCCAAATCTGATTACTACGCCGTCCTGGAGGTGGATCACAACGCCACCCCCGAGGACATCAAGAAAGCCTATCGCCGCCTGGCCATCCGCTACCACCCGGACAAGAACAAGGGGGATAAGCAGGCGGAGGAAAAATTCAAGGAGGTCGGGGAAGCCTACACGGTGCTCTCCGACCCCCAGAAACGCTCCAACTACGACCGCTTCGGCCACGCCGCGCCGGGCGTGGGCGATTTCGGCGGGTTCGACTTCGACCTGTCCGACGCCCTGCGCATCTTCATGGAAGGCGGCTTCTCCGGCTTCGGCGGATTCGGGGACATCTTCGGCGGCGGGACCCGGGTCTCCACCCGCGAGCGCATCCGCCGGGGCAGCGACCTGCAGATCCCGCTGAAGCTGGACCTGGAGGACATCGCCGCCGGGGGCACCAAGAAGATCAAGATTTCCCGGCTGAAGACCTGCGAGCAGTGCAGCGGATCCGGCGCCGCCCCGGGGTCGCGCCCCAACGTCTGCGGCACTTGCGGCGGGCGCGGCGAAGTGCGCCAGGTGACCCGTTCCTTCCTGGGTCAGTTCGTGCAAACCGCCCCCTGCCCGGCCTGCGCCGGGACCGGCGAGGTGATTTCCAGCAAATGCCCCAAGTGTGGCGGCGAAGGCCGCTACAAGGGGGACGTGACCCTGTCGGTCAGCATTCCCGCGGGGGTGACCACCGGGAATTACCTGACTCTGCGCGGCCAGGGCAACGCCGGGCTGCGCGGCGGGCCCCCGGGCGACGCCTACGTGGTGGTCGAAGAGAAGCAGCACGAACTGTTCGAACGGCACGGCGACGACGTCATTTATCGCATGCTGGTCTCCTTCCCCCAGGCCGCCCTGGGCGACGACATTGACGTCCCCACCCTGGACGGCCGCGCCCGGGTCACCATCCCGGCGGGGATCCAGTCCGGCAAGGTGCTGCGGCTGAAGGGCAAGGGCATCAAGCACCTGAACAGCGCCGGCATCGGCGACCAGTTGGTGATGGTCAACCTCTATACCCCGGGCAAGCTGAGCGCCCGCGAGCGCCAGTTGCTGGAAGAGCTGGCCCAAAGCGAGAACCTGAAACCGCGCGAAGAGGAGCGCAAGTCCTTCTTCCGCAAAGTCAAGGACGCCTTTCGCTGATGTCCCTCCGGCCTGGATCCTGGGGGTTCACACCGGGGGAACGCCGCGCCCTGCTGACGCTCTGCGCGGCCGCGGTTCTGGGCTTGGGCTACCGCGCCTGGCAGGCGCAGGAACTGCCGCCGTCGCCGCCCTTGAGCGCCGCTGATTCCAGCGCCCTGGCCGCCATCCGGCTGGCCGCGCTGCCGGATTCGGCGCCGCCCGCGGCGAATCTCCCCGCGACGGGCAAACTGGACCTGAACACCGCCACCGCCCGGCAGCTCGAAGCGCTGCCCGGCATCGGCCCGGTGCTGGCCGCCCGCATCATCGCGGAGCGGGAGCGGAGGCAGGGGTTCCGCCAGGCCGCCGAACTGCTGGAGGTTCCCGGCATCGGTCCGGGGCGCTGGAAAGCCCTGGAGCCCCTGGTGACCTGTACCCCGCCGTAGCCGCCGATTATCAACGGATATATCCGGTATAACCTGCATCGTGAGGCTGACCGTGTCCCTCGTACTCCGATGGCAACCCCGGGAAATCACCCTTTCCCGCCGCACCGAGACCGACCTCGCCGAGACGCTCCTGGAACGGGCTCCGCTGGATGCTCCCATTTCCCCCCGCAAACTGGTCCGTGAAGGGGAACGCCGCGAGCTGGCGGAAGCGCTCTCCGGCCTGCGCGCCCAGGCGCCCGAAGAGGACGCCGCCGTGGAATTGGCCGTGCCCCGGGACTGGGGCGTGAAGCTCATCATCTCCCATCCCGGCCTGGAAGGGTCCGACCTGGACCGGCACCTGGAGTGGGAGCTGTCCAAGGCGCTGCTGGACCCGGTGGACCGCTACCGCTACGCCCACCGGACCGACAAGGGCATCATCATCCATTTGGTGGCGTTGCGCAATGCCGTGATCGAGGCCGCCGCGCAGGCCGCCCGGGAGGCTGGATTCCGCCCGGTGGGCCTGTTCCTGGAAGACTGCCTCTACGAGGAACTCGATCTGCTGCCCCCGTCGCTGCGCCAGCCCGCGCCCCCGGCCGCCGCGGAGGCGCCTCCGCCCGTTGCCCCCGCACCCCCACCGGAACCGGCTGCGCTCGAACCGGCAGAACCGGAGCCGGAAGCGGAACCCTTCATGACCGAGCCGCCTCCGGAGGAGGAACCCGCCGAATCCTCCGCCGACTGGGAAGAGGCCACGGCGAGCGTCGAGGAATTGCTGCCGCCGGAACACCGGGGATCGTCCCGAACCTTCGCCCTGGTGGCCGTCGCGGCCGTGATCCTGCTGGGCCTCTTCGTGGTTCTGCGGCTGACCGGCCGACAGACTACTCCGCCCCCCGCCGTTTCCCCGCCAGAGGCGTCGCTGAGCCCGGCTGAAACCCCGGCGGTTCCGGAAGAGTCCCTCCCGGCCGACAGCCTGAACCCGGCGGGTGACGAAACCGCCCCGGCGCCGTCCACGGAATTGGCCTCCACCGAACCGCTCCGCGCCGCGCGGCCGGACGCTTCCAGCCCGGCGGCCCTGCCCCAGCGGCTGGCGGTGGCCCACGAATGCCTGAATTCCGCCGGCCCGGCCACCTTCGACCTGCTCTCCTTCACCGTGGACCGCTTCCTCTTCCAGGTGTCGGCTCCCGACAGCGCTACGCTGTACGGCCTCCTGGCCCAAATCGAGGCGCAGCCCGGAGTGCGCGAAGCGCGGCTGAAGCGTTCGAACTTCGCCGGAACCCGTGCCGGCGGCACCATTACCGGGAAGTTGTCGGCGGTGTCCGCCGCCTCCGCGCCGCCTGACAGCGAGGCAGTGGCCCTGCTGGCAGAAAAGCACGATCTGCAGCGCCGCGCCATGGTGTTCACCGGGGCGCCGCAGGCCACCCTGGATTTCCTCCAGGACATGGCCGAGCGGGACTACGCCATCTACCGGGTGATCATGACCCCCTGGGAAGGCGGCAAGTACCGCACCATGCTGGACTTTTAAGGCTTACCCCGCACCGCGGGTCGGGCCTCGGGGACCGCGCCACGGTTCCCCTTTTTTGCTTGTATGGATTCGTCATTTCCGCGTCAGCCCATTCTAAAATGCGCATCATTTCCGGAACTTGGCGCGGACACGGCCTGAGGGTGCCGCCGGGTGCACGCGCCACCACCGACCGGGTCCGCGAAGCCATCTTTTCGATCCTCGAGGAAGCGGAGGGCCGGTCGGTGCTGGACCTCTACGCCGGGTCGGGATCGCTGGGCCTGGAGGCCCTCTCCCGCGGCGCCCGGAGCGCCTGCTTCGTGGACCTTTCCCGCCACGCCCTGGCCGCCATCCGCGATAACCTGCGGGGCAAGGAGGCCGGTGCGGTGGGCCTGGTGAAGGCCGACGCCCTGGATTTCCTGCGCCGGGAGAAGCGCTCCTACGACTGGATCTTCTGCGACCCGCCCTACAACCGGGTGGACTACCCCGCCCTGCTGGAAGCCCTGAAACGCTCGGAAACGCTGGGCCCGCTGTCGCTGCTGATCCTGGAATCGGATCGCTATCACCCCTTCGAGATCCCCTCCGGCCTGGTCCTGGAGAGCCGCCGCCAATTCGGAGATACCATCATTCATTTCCTGCACCGGGCGGAAACTGCGCCGCCGGAGGAGCCCCAGGTTGCGTAGCCCCGCCCACGTCCGCGGCCCCCGGCCCTTGAAGGAGCTGGGGCAGCACTTCCTGGTGGACGAGGAAGTCGCCGCCCGCATCGTCGCCGCCCTGGAACTGCGCTGGGAGGAGCGGGCCATGGAGATCGGCCCCGGCCGCGGGGTGCTGCTGCGCTTCCTGCTGAAGGCCGGCAGCCGCATCACCGCGGTGGAGGTGGACCCGCGCATGTTGCGCACCCTGGAGCGGGTCTTCGGCGGCCACCCCGGGCTGAACCTGGTGCACCAGGATTTCATGCAGTTCGACCTGGCCGGCTGGCTGGAGAGCGACCCCGCTCCCGCGCGCATCGTGGGCAATCTGCCCTACTACCTCTCGAGCCCCATCATCTTCCGGCTGTTTGAAGCGGCCGGAGAGCTGGCCCGGAACGACCGCTTTCCCCTGACTACGGCGGTGCTGATGCTGCAGAAGGAGGTGGCCCAGCGGCTGGCGGCCTCGCCCGGCGGGCGCGACTACGGCGCCATGACCGTATTCCGGGCCCTGGTGGCCGAGGCGGAACTGCTCTTCACCGTGCCGCCGGACGCCTTCCTGCCGCCCCCCAAGGTGACCTCTGCGGTGGCGCGGCTGCGTTTCCATTCCCGCCGCCGCTACGACATTCCCGACCCGGCCCTGTTCGGCCAGCTGGTGCACCACGTGTTCGCCCAGCGCCGCAAGATGCTGAAGAACACCCTGGGGACCTTCCCCTGGGCGCGCCCCGGCTGGGAACGGACCCCGGACTTTGACTTCACCCGCCGCCCCGAAGAGCTGGGAGTGGAAGAGTTTATCAAGCTGTATCAGTTGGTGGTGGAGAAGAACGCTTCGCCGACTCCCTCCCAGGAATGAATTCCTGGGCTGCTATCATGCTACCCGCTGATGATTATAAAGTAATTGATACCCCCTAACATGCCCAGGCTGTGGTGGCATGCTTCTGGTTCCCGGATGGTGGGGAGAAGGGTTGTTTTCCTCGCTTCTGAATGACCTGACCACGACCTCCGGCCAACGCCTCTGCCATCCGGGAAACGAAGCATGGGGGGCCAGGGTCCAGGGGGTACATGCTTCGTCTCCCGACCGGTTCAGGGGGGAGATCACGCGAGATAATCCGGTGTCCGGTCAGGAGCCAGAAGCATGCCACCACCCGGACACCAAATCAGCGCATTAATTTCTCAATGACCATAAGTGGGTGCTCGGGTAGGGTGGAGGCAGGGACAACAGGCAAACCCATGCAAATTGCCCGAAATAAGTTTCCAACTTTTCAACTTTCCAACCTTCCGACTTTTATTCTGCTTTGACCGACGAAACCCTAAATACCCTCCGCCAGCACATCGAGAACCTGGTGGAGTCCGGCGAGGTCGAAGAGCTGCAGCAGGTGCTGGCCGGGCTGCATCCCTCTGACATCGCCGATCTCTTCCCCCGGCTGGGGCGGCTGGAGCAGAACTTCATCTGGGATCTCCTGCCCGAGGAGGTCACCCCCGACGTCCTGGTCGAGCTGGACGAAGCCTTCCAGGAGAAGGTGCTGGACACCCTGACCGAGGGCGAGATCGGGCGGCTGATTGACGACATGGAGTCGGACGACGCCGCCGACGTGGTGGGCGCCCTGGACGAGGAGAAGGCCCAGAAGGTCCTGAACACCCTGGACCTGGAAGCGCGCCGCGAGATGCGCGCCCTCCTGGCGTACGAAGAGGACACCGCCGGCGGCATCATGGCCCTGGAGGTGGCCGCCGTCCGCGAGACCGACAACGTGGATCAGGCCATCCACCGGCTGCGGGAATTCCACGAGACGGAGGGGGTGGAAGATATCTACACCGTGTACGTGGTGGACAACGACGGGGTGTTGAAGGGGGCCGTATCCCTGCGCCAGCTCATCCTGGCCAAGCCGGAGGTCCCGGTACGCGACCTGATGGAGCCCAACGTCATCTCCGTGGATACCTCCACCGACCAGGAGGAGGTCGCCACCCTGGTGCGCAAGTATGACCTGCTCTCCATCCCGGTGGTGGACGACCACCACCGACTCATGGGCCGTATCACCGTGGACGACGTGGTGGACGTAATGGCCGAGGAGGCCGAAGAGGACCTGTCCATCATCGCCGGCACCGGCGAGGAGAACCCGGGGGAAACCTCGGCCCTAAGGACCTCCCGCGAACGCCTTCCCTGGCTCCTGACCGGACTGCTGGGCGGCCTGGTATCGGCGGTGGTGTTGCAGCATTTCCAGGAATCCCTGCTGCAGGTCATCGCCCTGGCCTTCTTTGTGCCGGTCATCACCGCCATGGGCGGCAACACCGGGATCCAGTCCTCCTCCATTGTGGTGCGCGGGCTGGCCACGGGGGAAATCGGTCTGGGCGACCTCCTGCCCCGCATCTGGAAAGAGTTGCGCGTGGCCCTGCTGAACGGCCTGGCCCTGGGCCTGGTGCTGGCTACCATCGTGGCCCTCTGGCTGCAGCAGCCCCACCTGGGCATCCTGATCGGCCTAATCCTGTTGCTGAACATCCTGATCGCCACGGTGCTGGGCGCCACCGTGCCCATCATCCTGAAGCGGCTGGATTTCGACCCGGCGCTGTCCATGGGCCCCTTTGTGACCACCGCCAACGACATCATCGGGCTGCTGATCTACCTGGGATTGACGGCCACGTTTTTATCGCTGCAGTAGGAATCAATATGTTTCAATAAGAAATTCGCGGGCCCAAGGGGGTGGTGGCATGCTTCTGGTTCCCTTATGGCTTTCTGGCAGTTCACTGAGTTCCAAATGCCAGAACGGTCCAATGGCGTACTGATTTCCTTTGAATCCATAGCAGCCATAAGGGAAACGAAGCATGCATGAAGAGGCCAGATACAAGCGCATCAAACATTATCATGAACCCGGACAAGCGCATGAGTTGAGTTTTTCCTGTTTTCAGAAACAAAGCCTCTTATCTAATGATCAATTCTGTCAATGGTTTATTGAAAATCTTACTTCAGTGCGGGCGAGACACCAATTTGATCTGTGGGCGTATGTTGTCATGCCCAATCACGTCCACCTGTTGATTCGACCTTCCGGAGAAGTATTGAGTATTGGTCGCATCCTGTGGGACTTGAAGTTACCGGTAAGTATCCGTGTAGTGAATTACTGCAAAGCCCATGCTCCTGGAATATTGCAACGAATGCTGGATATTAATAAGACAGGAACGATTACTTACCGTTTCTGGCAACGTGGTGGCGGATATGATCGCAACATGATTCATTCTGAGATCATCCGCGCTTCCATCGAGTATTTGCATCTCAACCCTGTGCGCAAGCATCTGGTGGAAAGACCGGAAGATTGGCCCTGGTCCAGCGCCGGATTTTACACCGGCAAGGATACTTATCCGATTCGGATGGATGTTGAGACCCTGCCGTACAATATGCCGATTCGATAAGGTTGTGGAACATGCTTCGTCTCCCGACCGATTCAGGTTTATTCTCCATGAGATGGTATGGTGCCCGGTCGGGAGCCAGAAGCATGCCACCACATTTCGCAACACTGGGCTGAAATTGTGGGAGCCACTACGCGAGGCACATACATTTATTGAACTTGTTTCTTACCGAGCATCACTCATTTCCAATCACTTTGCCTCATGCCCTTATTCAAAACCGAAGCGGTCATCCTGCAGAGCCGCAAATTCAGCGAAACTTCCAAGATCCTGGTCGCCTTCACCCGGGAAAAGGGGAGGATGTCGGTCCTGGTCAAGGGGGGGCGCAAGGGGACCAAGGGATTTGCCGGCGGGCTGGAGACGCTGAACCGGGTGGAGATGCAGATCTACCACAAGGGGGGACGGGAGCTGCAGAACTTCAAGTCCTCCGACCTGGTGGATGGCTACGCCGAGCTGCGCAAGGACTTGAAGCGCACGTACACCGCCCTGTCCCTGGCGGAAGTGGCCGTGCGCGGCACGGAGACGGAAGATCCCCACGCCGACCTCTACCGGGCGCTGGTGGAGACCCTGGAGGTGCTGGATCGCACCGGGGAAAACCCCTGGTCGGTGCGCTGGAACGGGCTGCTGCGCTTCTGCCGGGAGCTGGGCTTCGGCATGGCCCTGCAGGAGTGCCGCCAGTGCGGATCGAAAACCGGCCCGGTGAAGGGCTTCGACCTGGAGCGCGGGGGGTTCCTGTGCGGCGACTGCAAGCTGGAAAAACCGCACCAGATGCCCATGCCGGGGGAGTCCTGGGGGGTGCTGCGCTTTCTCGACACCTGCCGTCCCGAAGCCGCCGCCCGCATGGCCGTCCACGCCGACGCGGGCCGGCGCATCGAAGCCCTGTTCAACGCCTACTTCCGCTACCATCTGCCCGGCCTGCGGGGGTTCGACAGTTGGAAAATGTTGCCGCAACTGTACTGGGAATAGCCTGGGATTGACGCCATGGATGAAACCGTATACTGGGCCCACCTGGCCGCCGTGGAAGGGGTGGGCGGCGCCCTGATTGACGAACTGATCAAGCGCTTCGGCAGCCTGAAGCGGGCCATGGAGGCGCCGCTGGACCAGGTCAAGGAGATCCCCAACCTGGACGCGCGCACCGCCGAAGCGGTCTGCCGGGCCGCGCACACCCTGCCCGCCACCCGGGCCAAAATGGCCGCCCTGGCCAAGCTGGGCCTGCGGGTGGTGATCCGCCTGGACAACGCCTATCCCCCCCGCCTGCGGCAGGCCTTCAATCCCCCCCCGGTGATCTACCTGGCCGGCGAATTCCAGCCCGGAGACCGGCGCACCGTGGCCATCATCGGCAGCCGGCAGTGCAGCGACATATCCGCCCGGCGGGCCCGGGAATACGCCGCCGAACTGGCCCGCGCCGGCCTGACCGTGGTTTCCGGCTACGCCCCCGGGGTTGACGAAGCGGCGCACCGCGGCACCCTGGAAGCGGGCGGGCGCACCATCGTCGTGCCCGGCTGCGGCGCTGAACGGTTCGACTTCACTCCCCTGGCTGACCAGGGCGTCGCCTCCTTCGCCGACCTGGCCGGACGGGGAGTGTGGCTCTCCGAGCAGCCGCCCGAGGCCGGCTGGTCGGGGCAGGGATCGCTGGCCCGCAACCGCCTGGTGGCGGCTCTGGCCGGAGTTCTGCTGGTGATCGAAGCCCAGACGCATTCGAGCACTCTGAACACGGTGGAACGGGGAATAGCCCTGGGCCGGCCGGTTTTCGTCCAGGATTTCGCCACCCTGACCCAGCGGGTCATGGGCAACGAAGCCCTGAAGCGGGAAGGCGCCGGCATCATCCGCACCGCGGCCGACCTGGATCAGGTGGTGGCCGCGGCGGGAGATTCGGACAACGGACGGCCGGAGCGGACGGAAGATCCCCGGCGTTGATACGGGCAACTCGGTTTAACGGGAGAGACACGCAGTGAAGGTACGTACGTGGGGAATCGCGGCGCTGGCGGGCATGATGCTGGCCGCCGCCTGGGCAGATCCCGCCGCCGCACAGCCGCGCACCCGGCGGCCCGCATGGAAGCCCCGCCTGATGGTCACGGCGGGAGGGTCGGTGTGGTCACCGGGCAGCGAGGACAAGGAGCGCTTTCTGGCCAGCTTCGGCGGAAGTTTGACGGCCATCTACTGGGCGCGGTGGAACACCCAGTTGGCCCTCTCGCTGGGCTATTCGCCCCTGAACACAGACCAATTCTACTGGAAGCCGGAAGCCCTGCAGGACACCACCGTGGACGTCTGGGAGGTGGAGGGCAGCCTGTGGACGGTCTCGGCGGAGATCCGGCAGATGTTCCCCACCGACCAGGTCAACTACCTCTACCTGGGCGCAGGCGTGGACTTCTATTACTTCGGGGATGTGGAAGGGCGCTGGGAGGCGTACGGCACGGCCCAGCCCCTGCAGGGAAACATTGTCGCGCAGCGCGACCCTTCCCAGGCCTTCGGGCTGCACGCTTCGCCGGGGCTGTTCTTCCTGTTCCATCCCCGCGTCCCGGTGGACATCGCCCTGCGCCTGCACCTGCTCTACGACGGGGAGGAGACGGCCTTCTGGCTGCAACCAACCTTCAACCTGGGATACCGGATATTTTAGTAATGTAAAGTGTGAGATTTACAACACAAAAAGGGCGGCCGCATGGCCGCCCTTTGGCGTTTCTGTCCCGCCGCCGTCAATTCCCGCCGGCGCTCAGGGTGAAAGTGTAAGAGTACCGTTCGCCGGTAACGATCTCCACGGACTGGACGTCGGCCAGATCGAATTGTAATTGCAGGGGGAGAGTATCCTGATTCACACGAATCCCCACGGAAAACCCCCACGCCTCGGGGTAATTCGCGGAATGCAGCAGCTCGGGATAGCGCCCTCCCCAGCGCAGGGCCGCCCGGAGCAGGTTCCCATGCAGATCGCGCCAGCCGACCTGGGCTTCAGTGCCGACATAGGTGTTGACTCCGCCACCGTATGTGGCGGGGTGGCCGTCCCGCCAGAACTCATATATCGCCCTCCGGCTCCAGAATAGATTTTCCGCCGAACTGGGATCGGTCAACTCTCTCTCGAGATCGGCGTTCAGGTAGAGGTGCGTCCGCCAGGGGGAATCTTCCGGAATCTGCAACGCCGGGATCAGGGCGAACGCGTCCAGGGACGCCCCCATCCGCAGGGTCAGGGGCAGCGGTTCGATGATATCCAGTTGGCTGTACCCCAGGGCCGGCCCGAAGTTGGTCACGGTCAGCCCCAGGCGCAGGCCGGGCAGAAACGGCGCCCGGTAGAGCAGCCCGGCGTCCAGGGCCAGGGAAGTGGAGCTCTCCGCGATGGTAGTGGAGCGCCGGGCGGCGATGAACTTGCCCGCCACTCCAACTCCCAGCCCGGATGCAATTTGAGTGCCCGTGCCCAGCGTCACCACCGCATCGTAGCCGCGTTCCGCGGCGTACGGCGATTCTCAGTCATAGGGCCAATAAATTTCATCATGTGTGCGGAGCCACCCGCTGAGGCTTGCCGTACCCCAACCTGAAAAAGTGCGCAGGACGGTGAAGTTGGGGATGGTATAGCCTCCCTCGGAAGCGAGAATGGCGAGGTCGGACACCGCCGCGTACGGCGCGTAGTGAATGAATCCCAGCCCCCCCGGATTCCACCACATGGCGGAGGCATCGTCCACGGCGGCGGTGAAGGCCTCCCCCAAGCCGGTCGAACGGGCGTCCGGCGGCAGCCGCAGGAAGAACGCTCCCGGCGACTTGCTGCGCCCCTCACCCGCAGCGGTGCCGATAAAAACGGCCAGCAGCGCCGTAAACATTATCGTGAATCTTACCCTGGAACCCATGGTGTTCTCTCCGGCAGACAGTGTGGTATGGCTTCTATTGTGAATACCTTCCCGAATTGCCGCAGGATCCCAGGAAAAAAGAAAAGGGCGGCCGCATGGCCGCCCTGGGGCGTTTCGGAATCCGGCAGGGAAAGCCTATTTCAGTTGCAACCCCAGCACCAGGCCGTACGTCTCCTGTTTGTCCAGAGGATTGTCATGTGCGGCACTCAGCTGGGCGTAGTCGAAGCGGTACCAGAAGTCCAGGCCGGGAGTAGAAAAGTCCGCTCCCAGGGAGAAACCCTGCGAGCTGGGGTTCCGGTCTCCGAGGATGTCATAGTAGGTCCCCGAGCGGACCGCCGCTCGCAGGAGCAGATCGGGGGTAGCCCGCAGCTTCCCCCAGGCTTCCATCCCCACGTGCCGGATGATGCCGTCCTTTTCGTTCTGGGGATCATCGTCGCTCCAGGCGGTAAACAGCGCCTGGTAGAACGGCCTCGGGCTCCGGTCCTCGCGCAGATCCACCAGTTCCTTGTCAAATTCGGCGTTCACCACCCAGCCCATGATGAAGGGTTCGGCTTCCAGGTTGGCCCCGGCCAGGCCGGCTAACGCCGCGAACACGTCGCAGGAGAGGCCCAGGCGAAGATTCTGGGGCAGCGGTTTCTCCGGCCCTATTCCGTAGTCCAGGGAGGGACCAATATTGGTCAGGGTGGCGCCCAGCCCCAGGCCCTGCATCCAGCCCGGCCGGTAGAGAGCGCCCAGGTCCGCGGCCCATCCCTGGCTGGTTTTGTTTCCTGCAGTGCTCTGGGGGGACAGGTGGCTGCCGAGGTATTTGAAGGCCAGGCCCACCCCCAAATCCGGGTGGACGCGGGCGCCGCCGGCGACCGCCGCGGCCAGCTCATAGCTGTGAAAGGTGCCAGCAGGATTGTTGTTCTCGTTCCGGCTTTCGGTCGTGCCGTAACTGGTGTAGATGAAATGTCCGCCCAACGTCGCACCCCAGGCCGGTACGGGGTAGACGGCCGCGGCGTAGCGGTGGTACAGGTCGGGCAGGTTAAACGACGGCAGCAGGTCGGTATTGGCGTAATAGCCTTCGATCCGCGTCTGGAATCCCAGCGCGCCGGGGTTCCACCAGACGGCGGCGGGGTTGTCCCATCGCGCCACTCCGGTTTCGCCCATGCCCGCCGAGACCGCATCAGGGACCAGCTTCAGGAAGATCGCCCCCGCTTCGCTGGGGCCGTCCGCCCGGGCGGTGCCCGCCAGCGCGCCGGCCAGCAGCATAACCCCCAACCCTCGCCGTACCATCTCCACCTCCATGGATAAAAACCGGTTATCAATGATATTTCAATATAATCCCCGCCGGCGTGGAAGTCAAGATGAAATCAGGCTAATTCGGCACGAGGTTCAAAGCGTTGATGGTTCCCCAATTAAAAAATCCCAAAGCCGGTTGGCGATGGGATTAAATGTCCTTGGGAGATGGCTCTACGCGAAATGCGCCACCGCCTCGTTCAGTTCGCGCAGCAGGGCGTCCTTGTCGGCGACCTGGGAGCGGTCCATGGCTTCGCCCAGAGTGCCCCACACCGGTTCGCCGCACTGGATGCAGACCACGCCCCAGCGTACCAGCAGCGGCACGGTCTGGGGGAATTCCTGCACCAGGTCCTCCATGCTGATATCCAGGGTGATCACAGGTCCTCCGGAAGATCCATTAACGGCAGGTTCAGGCGCGCCAGCAGGCGCTTTTGCATTTCCCCCGGCACGTGGGCGCAGGGGATGGAACGGTATATTTCCACGGTGCGCCGGACGCTGTCCAACTGCAGGGTGCAGTCGGGGCAGCTTTCCAGGTGCTCCTTCAGCTCGGTGCAGACGGGCGAATTCAGGTCTTCGCCCAGGGCCGTGCACAGCCTCTCCATAAAAGCCCGGCATTTGTCTTGCATGGCGATCTATCCTACTCGCTTCTGGGACGACTTCTGATCGGCGGCTTCGCGCGCCTCGATGAATTCCGCCAGGTGATCGCGCAGGGCGGTGCGGCCGCGGTGCAGGGCCGCCTTGACCGCGGGCACGGTGGTGTTCATGGTCTGGGCGATTTCCTGCAGGGACAGGCCTTCGATATCTTTCAGGACGAAGGGAACGCGCCAGGAATCGGGCAGTTGGGCCATGGCGCGTTCCAGCGCGTCCTTGAATTCCGTATCGAGCAACAGTTCCAGGGGGTCGCGGTCCAGGGATTTCAGCATCCGGGCGTAGCGGGAGGTCTCCTCGTCGTCCCCCTCCTCTTCCATGGGCACCAGGCGCCCTTTGCGCTGGCGCAGCATCATCAGGGCGGCGTTGGTGGCGATGCGGTAGATCCAGGTGCCCAGCGCGGAGTCGAGGCGGAAGGTGTCCAGTTTTTCGAAGACCTTGAGGAAGGTCTCCTGCAGGACGCATTCCGCCCTCTCCGGATTGCCCGTCAGCTTCAAGGCCAGGTTGTAAACCAGATCCTGGTGCCGCAGCACGATCTCCGTGCGGGCGCGCACGTCGCCGTCCAGCGCGCGCTGCACCATTTCCTTTTCCGGCAGGGGTTGCAGGGTCATCCCAGGCGTTTCCTTGCGCTTGGAGGTCTTACACTTTCTGTATGGGGGCCAGGTGGGGCTTCAGGCCCTGTTCCAGCATGGGGCGGGGCAGCGCGCCGATCCACTGGCCCACCGGCTTGCCGTTCTTGAACAGCAGCAGGGTGGGGATGCCGGTGATGCCGAAGCGGGCGGCCACGGCCGGATTTTCGTCCACGTTCACCTTGCCCACGGTCAACTGGCCGGCGTAATCCTGGGCCAGGCCGGACAGCACCGGGGCGATGATGCGGCAGGGGGCGCACCAGGGCGCCCAGAAATCCACCAGCACGGGCGTGGCGCTCTGCGTGATCTGTTCGTCAAAAGTGGCGTCGGTCAGGGTGATTTCGTGTTCCATCAGTCCCTCATGGTTGCAACAGTCTTACGGGGTTGGCGGTCCGGCCGGCGGTTCCGGCGTACCGGTGGTCTGTTCGGTGCGCGGAGTCTGGGCCCGATCCTCGGGCCCGCAGGCGCCCGACATTCACGTCGGCACGCCCAGCCGGGGCAACACCCAGCGGGACAGGGTGAACCAGGCGACGAATATCAGGATGATCAGAATGGCATCCATACCGTTTCGCTTTCTCATAAGTATCCTTCGGTTCAACTCCGGATGGTGCGCTCCGGGTCCCGCCGGGGGCCGCCCCGACCTCCACGGCATTTCATGGAATTAGATGCAGGAAGGGCGCGGAGGATGCGCGGGGGATCCGGGTATCAGCAGAGCGTCGGCATAATACTTGACTCATGCCCCTTCAGTGCTTATACTCTAAAAGCGATTTCTGCTTTGGATCATGCAACTGGATGATCAGCGGAATGGAGTGACTTCTGATATTGTCATACGATGAATATGCCAGGAAAGGTGTTGTTAGATGCCGGTAATTTTCTCCCACATCGGGGCCCATGAGGTGTACGTACTGACGGATCCCGGGGATCTCTACTTCGCCCGGTTGACGGCGGGTTCATCCACCGCCACGCAGAAGTTGCTGCTGGTGAAGTAATCGCCCTCGGGATACAACACCAAAGCCCCCTCACCTGAGGGGGCTTCTTAGTTTATCGGCGTTGACGGACGCGAGGTCCTTTGCCTTTGCAGATCGCGATGAGCCGACAGCCAACGACCGACGACTAACGACTATTTCTGCGTCACCGGCGTCCCGGTGGAAAATTCCTTCAATTCCGCGGAGATGGCCCCGATCAGCACCTTGGACTGCATCTGCACCGGGAAGCGGTATTCGTCGTCGGAAAACCAGATGAAGATGCGCCCCTTCTGCTTGAAGATGCCCGCCGATTCCAGCACCGGCTCCACCTTGTAAGCCCAGAATTCGCCCGCCGGCACCTTGACCTTCTCCCGCTCCAGCACGTCCACCCGCAGCGGGTAGGTCTTGTGGATGTCGTGCACCTCGACGTGGTAGGACTTCCCCACCTCGATTTCCGGCAGCAGACGGAAGTAATACAGCGAGGAGATGGCGTCCTGGACGTAGAGGGGGATGTCGCTGGTATCCTGGGGTACCCCTTCGTCAAAGGTGTAGGCCTTGCCCAGCCGCTGATCGTAGTCCACCACCTTGACGTCGTGGTACTTGCCTTCGTTCAGGCGCTTTTCGAAGTACCAGGTGAACATGCCCCGGGTGTCCATGTAGGAATGCACCTGGTCGTCCACCTTGAACACGCGGCTGAAGGTCTTGGACGACCGGGCCCAGGTGTGGATGTGGTAGCAGGGCGCCCCGCGGTAGGTTTCGAGGTCGGGCAGGATTTCGATGCCCGCTTCCCCGGCGGTGATGACCCCGTAGTTGACGTCGAAGAGGAACCGTTCGCCCAGGCCGAAGCGTCCGTTGTCCAGATGCCGGACAATGAACCCGGTGTTGTCAATGATGAATTCCGGCTCCGGGGCGGGATTCACGGGCAGGGCCGTCCCCAGGAACAGGACGAGCGGCAGGAGCGCCAGCGGCCATCGCCGTCGCGCCGCACCCGGCCGGGAAGAAGGGAAACTGCCGTGATTGATCCGCCGCAGCGGCCGAAACAAGCGGGAAATATGCCTCATGTCAGTAAGCCTGCTTTCCGAACAGCACCTCGCGGACGGTCAACAAGAGGATTTTCAGGTCGAAGCCCGGAGACCAGTTCTCGACGTAGAAGATGTCGTATCGCGTGCGCTCCTCGATGGACGTGTTGCCGCGCAGGCCATTAACCTGCGCCCAGCCTGTTATACCCGAACGCACCCGGTGGCGTTCCAGATAGCGAGGCACGGCCTGGCGGAACTGGCCCACGAAGTGCGGCCGCTCCGGGCGCGGCCCCACCAGGCTCATGTCGCCTTTCAGGACGTTGAAGATCTGGGGCAGCTCGTCCAGGGAGAGGCGGCGCAGGAGGCGTCCCAGGCGGGTGGTGCGAGGGTCGCCCCGGCGGGCCCACACCGGCCCGGAAGCGGCCTCGGCGTCCGGCGCCATGGTGCGGAACTTGGTGATCAGGAAGGCGCGGTTGTCCAGCCCGATGCGTTCCTGGCGGTAGAACACCGGCCCCCGCGAATCCAGCTTGATCAGCAGGGCGATCAGGACCATAAGGGGCGCCGCCAGGGCCAGGGCCAGGGCCGCCACCACGATGTCGAAGGCGCGCTTGACCACGCCCTTCCAGCCGAACAGGGGGGATTCCTTGATCTTCAGCAGGGGCAGGCCGGCCAGGGTGGTGGACTGGATTTTCCCCTCGGCTACCACCAGGGAATCGGGGGCGAAGTAGAATTCCAGGTCCAGGCCGTCGCAGCGGCGCACGATCTCGTCCAGCCGAGGCCGCTCGGACAGGTCCAGGGCGATGAGCATCAGGTCCAGCTCCTCGCGCCGCACGAGGTCGGCGATGGCCTCCGTGTCGCCCAGCAGCGGCTGGACCTGCGGCTGGGGATCGTCGACCCGGATGAAACCCCGGCTGCGGTACCCCAGGTGAGGATTGCCGTTCAGCTTCTCGTGAAGGCAGCGGGCCAGGACGCCGGTGCCGCACACCGCCGCGTTCAGCACGCCGACCCCGCGGCGATAGAGCTTGCGCTGGACGCTCTGGATCAGGGCCCGCTCGGCGGTCACGATGACCAGCGCGTTGACCGCGATCAGCCCGAAGACGGCCCGGGAATAGGAAAAGTCGCGGTAGAAAAAGGCCACGGTGAAGAGCCAGGGCAGGGCCAGCAGGGTGGCCTTCAGCACCCGGGAAAACTCCTCCACGGTGCTGACCCGGTGGTGCAGGCGGTACAGCCCCCGGGCGGCGAAGACCGCCAGGAAGATGACCACCGCCGCCAGGGAAAATTCCCAGTAGCGCCCCACCGGCGGCACGCCCAGAGTCACCGGCAGGATTTGGGTCAGGGGGGAATAGAAGCGCAGCCAGTACGACAGCCCGAAGCTGCCCATGATGGCCAGCGCGTCCAGGGCCACCGCGGCCAAGGGGAACAGGACTTCGGCGCGGGAGGCGGGCAGGTTACGCACCATGGCGGTCTCCCGCAGGCGGCAGGACCAGGTCCCGGTCGAAATGTTCGCGGACTTTTTCCCGGAGGAAGCGGGCCATCCGTTCCACGTAGAGCGGCCGGGCGAACCGTTCCGCCTGCCGCCGAATGACCTGCGGATCGAAAGCGTGGCGATCCAGGTCCCGCACCGCCGCGGCCAGCGCTTCCGGCGTGGGCTGGTGGAAGAACAGCCCGGTGGCCTCCGCCGCCGGCGGCGCGCCGTGGGCCGGGATCACCGTCTCCAGCACGCCACCGCGCCCGTAGGCGATCACCGGGCGGCCGCAGGCCTGCGCCTCCAGGGGGACGATGCCGAAGTCCTCTTCCCCCGGGAAGATCAGCGCCCGGCAGCCGCTGTAGAGTTCGCGCAGGGCCGGCGGGTCCTGCCAGCCCAGGAATTCGACGTTGCCCCGGGCCAGGCGGGTCAATTTGGCCTTCTCCGGGCCGTCGCCCACCACCACCAGCTTCAGCCCCAGGCGGTTGAAGGCCTCGACGGCCAGGCGAACCTGCTTGTAGGGCACCAGGGCGGTGACTACCAGGAAGTAGTCGCCCGGGCCGCGGGTGGCGCGGTAGAATTCAGCGTCCACCGGCGGGCAGATGACCTCCGCTTCGCGGTGGTAGTGCCGCCAGATGCGCCGGCGCACGTTCTCGGAATTGGCGATGAAATGGTCCACCCGGTGGCTGGAGACCACGTCCCAGGTGCGCAGGCGGGAGGCGATCAGGGGGCCCAGCACCCGCTTGACTGGATTGCGGCTGGATCCCAGGTAGTGCGGGTACATCTCCCAGATGTAGCGCATGGGCGTGTGCAGGTAGCTGAGGTGCAGCGCCCGGGGCGAGGGAATTACTCCTTTGGCCACGCAGTGGCTGGTGGAAATGACCAGGTCATATTCAGCCAGGTCGAAGCTCTCGATGGCGGCGGGAAACAGCGGCAGGTAGCCCCGGAACCGCTTTTTCGCGCCCGGCAGCTTCATCACCCAGGAGGTGTGGATATCCATCGCCTCGATGCGCGGCGACATGGCCCCCTTCTGGTGGAACAGGGTGAAGAGCGCGGCCTGGGGGAAGAACTCGCAGAGCACTTCCAGGCATTTTTCGCCGCCGCGCATGCCGGTCAACCAGTCGTGCACCAGGGCCACGCGCAGGGGCGGCAGGGGAATGGATTCGGGGGTGGGAATGGGGTACTGCATCGGTAACTAACCGGCAATTATCCGGCGATACGCCTCCAGAGTCTGCTGGGCGCAACGTCTCCAGGTGAAGGTCCGGGCCCGCTCCGGCCCCGACCGGGACAGCCGCCGGCGCAGCTCCTCATCGGTGATGATGGATTCCAGCGCGGCGGTCATCTCGTCACTTTTCCCCGGATCGAACACCAGCGCCGCCGGACCGGCCACTTCCGGCAGGGACGCACGGTTGGACACCACCGTGGGCACGCCTCCGGCCATGGCTTCCAGCGGCGGCAGGCCGAAACCCTCATACCAGGAAGGCTGCACGCAGGCCAGGGCACCCTGATACAGGGAGGGCAGGTCTTCCGTCGCCACGGCGCCGGTGAAGATCACTTCCGCCGGGCGGCCCAGGGCGTGGACGCGACCTTGCAGCGCGGGGTACTCTTCGGTCCTGGGGCCGGTGATCACCAGCGGCGGGCGCCGGGAGGCCGCCAGGCGGGACCACGCTTCCAGCAGGCCGTCCACGTTCTTGTGCGGCTTCAGGTTGCCCACATAGAGCAGGTATCCATCCGGCAGGCCGCGGCGGCGCCGGAACGCTTCCAGGGATTCCGGCTCCACCCGTTGAAAGAAACGCTCGTCAATGCCGTTGTACGTCACCACCACCCGGTCCTCGGTGTATCCCAGGTCGTTCAGCAGATCGCTCCGGGTCCACTGGGAGGGGGTCAGCACCACCCGGGCCTGGCGCTTCACCCGGCTCAGCATCCAGCGGGCGTAGGCCCGCTGCAGCGGCGAGAAGATCCGCGGGAACTTCAGGTGAATCAAATCGTGGACAGTGACCACCAGCGGCGGCTTCAGCCCCAAGGGGATGACGTAGTGCGGGGCGTGAAACAGGTCCGCGCCGCTGCGATTGGCTTGCCGGGACACCTGGAACAGTTCGCCCAGCGAATAATTTCCCGCGCCGCAGTGGTGAATGCGCGCGGCCGGACACTCCGGGAGCGCCGCGCCCCCGGGGGGCACCAGGAGGTCCCAACTCATTTCCGCACCGACCTCGCGGAATCCCGCCAGCAGGCCGCGGATGTAGGTGCCGATACCCGAATCCCACAGTTTGCGGGCGTCCAGGCAGACTCTCACGGCGCCCTCTCCAGAAGTCCCCGGGCGCGGTCCAGGACCGCTTCCACCGGCAGGCGGTCCAGGCCTTCGCCTTCCGGCGCGACCAGGAAACCGTCCGGCTGCCCGTAAGGTCCCCAGCGGCGCGGCGACATG
Organism: Candidatus Zixiibacteriota bacterium; assembly: GCA_003599535.1. Classification (GTDB taxonomy): domain Bacteria; phylum Electryoneota; class B3-LCP; order B3-LCP; family B3-LCP; genus SURF-9. Next base: position 66,154 of record QZKQ01000071.1, read on the forward strand.
GCGTGCACCGCAGGAAACAGCCCCAGCACCGGCGCGCCCACGGCCCGGGCCAGGTGCAGCGGCCCGGTGCTGTTGGTCACCACCAGGGCGCACTCGCGGTAAAACGCCGCCAACCGGGGCAGATCGAAGCGCCCGCCCAGGTTCTCCGCGCCGGACTCGTCCGCCACGGTCCGGCAGAGGGCCTCTTCGCCCGGCCCGCCGGTAACGGCCACGGTTCGCCCGGTAGTCTCCCCCAGGCGGCCGGCCAGCCGGGTGAAATATTCCGCCGGCCAGCGGTGGGCCGACCCGCCACCGCCGGGGTGAATCGCGATCCGGCGGGTAGGGGAGGGCGGCAGGGGCGGAACTTCTGGCAGTTCCAGGGGCAGGGGAAAGATGGCTTCCGGCGCCAGGGTATCCTCCCAGCGCCCCGCTTCCCCCAGCGCCGTCCAGACCAGCGACAGGTTGTATTCCAGCTCGTGCTTGAGATTGTGCTTGCGGTGCTCCCGGTGGCGGTAGGTGAACGACGGCGAATACCAGCGGTAGGCGATTCCCGCGCGGAACGGGATGCCGGCGGTCCGCAGCGCCCCGGCCAGGCGCCGTTCGGGGTAGAGCGCCGCGGCGAAATCGAACTGCCCCTCCTTCAGCCGGCCGGCCAGGGCGCGGCTGCTCTCGTCCGGGCCGGCGACGATGACCTCGTCCAGCCCCCGCAGCATCCGCGCCACCGGCGCGGTGTAAGGTTGCACCAGGAAAGCGAGGTGGGCCTGCGGGAAGCGGCGGCGCAGCAGCAACGCAGCGGGCAGCGCCAGGAGGACGTCGCCCAGCTTGTCGGTGCGGCACAGCAGGAACCGCCGCGGACCGGGGAAAGCGGTCATCGAGCCGGATGCGCCAGTTTGGCCGCCAGAGTGCGCAGCTTGCGGTAGCGCTGGCGGAAGTTGCGGACGTCCATCAGGGCGGCCTGCAGGCCGGGGCGGCCGTCGAGGAAGCCCCCTTTCAGCAGGTAGCGGCGCAGGAAGCGTTGCGCGGGAGTGGCGTACAGCAGGCGCAGGGCGTGCAGCGGGGAGGGCCGCACCCCGGTGCGGTACAGGTGTTCTGCCTCGAAGGCGGTGTAGAAATCCAGCTTGCGGCGGATGTCTTCGGGTGTGGAGTAGGGGTAGTGGTCCAGGGGATGGCGCAGCCGCCCCACCGTACCTTCCACCTTCAGGCGCTCATGGATGTGCGCTTCCGGGAACCGCCCCTGCCCCCGGCGGAAGAGCCGCAGTTGCCAGTCGGGATATTGGCCGCCGTGCCGCAGCCACTGCCCGAAGAAGTGGTTGCGGCGGGGCAGGTAAAACCCCGCCTGCGCCGGCTTCCGGCGGATCACCTCCTGGATCTCGCGGGCGGTTTCCGGCGGCACCACCTCGTCGGCGTCCAGGCACAGAATCCACTCCGACTTGGCCTGATCGAAGGTGAAGTTCTTGTTGATGTTCAGGTTGGCCAGGTTGGGCCGGGAGAACACCCGCGCCCCGAAGCTTCGGGCGATCAGGTTGGTCTCGTCCCGGCTGCCGCAGTCGGCCACGATGACTTCATCGGCGAAGCGCACGCTTTCGAGGACTTCCGGGAGCTTTTCCTCTTCGTTGTGCGCGATGATGCAAACGGTCAGGGACATGGTGGTTTATCCATAGGTCAGAGTTCGAAATGAAGAGAAGAAGCCCGGAGCCGGGAGAAAAGTAGCCGGTAGTCTGTAGTCAGGATATCCGGAGTCCGGAGGGCCACGCTTCGTCGTGGCCAATCCGTGGCGCAAGCGTCCCCCGCTTGCGACCGGCAGAGACATCGGCCCTACGAACCTCTGACAGGCAAGAATGCCTATCCTACCCTCATGTTTTCTTTATACTTTATCCTTTATACTTTAGACTTCCTCTCCCCCAGCCCCCCCTTTTCTTTGCGTCTTTACGAGAAACCCTAACGCCGCTTCTCAATGATCTCCTCGAAATGCCCTTCCAGCGCCCGCAGGTGGTCTTCCAGGCGAAATTTTTCCCGTACGATGCGAAGTCCGGCCTGGCCCAGGCGGCGGCGCAAATCAGGGTCGTCCCTTAGCCGTTCCAGGGCGGCGGCCAGTTCCGCTTCGTCCCGGCCGATCAGCAGTCCGTTGACCCCGTCCTGGACGATTTCCGGCACGCCTCCGGCCCGGGTGGCCACAATGGGCACTCCCTGGGCCATGGCTTCCAGCAGCACCAGTCCGAAAGCCTCTTCCCGCGAGGCCAGCACCGACACGTCCAGGGCGGCGAACAGCGGCGCGGTATCCACCTGGAACCCGGCGAAATGGGTTCGTTCCGCCACGCCCAGGTCTTGCGCCAGGCGTTCCAGGTAACGGTCGTACCCGGGGTTTTCCGGCGGCGGCTCGCCCGCCATCAGGAGGTGAACGTCCGGGCGGCGGCCCTGGATCCGGGCGAAGGCCCGCAGCAGCACCTCCTGCCCCTTGTTCTCTTCCAGGCGCCCCACCAGGCCCACCAGGAAGGCCGCCTCCGGGAGACCGAAGCGGCGCCGGGTGGCGGCCGGGTCGCCGGCGCGCTCCCGCAGGCGGTCGGGTTCGAGGCCGTAGTGCAGCGCCTGAATCTTGGCCTCGTCCGCCGGCAGGGCCTGCAGGGCGATACCGCGCATCCGCTGCGTGATGGTCAGGATGCGGTCCACCCGGGAATAGACGTAGCGGTGGAAGGGGTCGCGCTTGGGCAGCGCCGACTCGATCTGCAGGGTCAGCAGCTTGGGCAGATCCTTCAGCGGGGCGAAAACCGACAAATCCTTCGACCGGTGCAGGTGCACCGCCTGGATCCCCCGTTCCCGGACGAACCGGCCCAGCCTCCAGGTGAACAGCGGATTGACGTACCCCGGCGCGGGGGAAATCACCGGATCCGTGTCCCGGGCCAGCGGGTGCGCCGCCATGCGCGACTCCGCCGCCAGCCAGAGATGCACGCGGTGCCCGCGGTCGCGCAGTTGCCGGGCGGTGTTCAGGCAGTACAGCTCCAGCCCGCCCAGGGAGGGGGAGAAGCAGGCTTCGAGGATAATCATCAAGGATGAATTTAGTGGCTGGTCGCCAGTGTCATTGCGAGCCAGCGCTTTTCAGCGGGCGAAGCAATCTCCGCCCATCGTCCGGCAGTGTCATTGCCCCGAGGGGACCACTGCGTGGCGAGGCCGCGGTTTTTCAGCGGCCGAAGCAATCTCCGCCCATCGTCCGGCAGTGTCATTGCCCCGAGGGGACCACTGCGTGGCGAGGCCGCGGTTTTTCAGCGGGCGAAGCAATCTCATGGTCAGAATCGCAGATGGAACGGAGGGAGCGGATTATGGTCCACCCCTTCAGGGTGGCACAGGAGGTTGGGGTATCCTTCTCCGGGGGTTACCACGCAGTGGTCCCTTCGGGAAAACGCCCCGGCTACTAAAAGA
>QZKQ01000124.1 GCA_003599535.1 Candidatus Zixiibacteriota bacterium
CCTTCGACGATTCCATCGCCTACGCGGCCACCAACCTGGGGCTGTACAAGACCTACCGGCGCAGCGACGGCACCTGGGCCGACTGGGAAGTCCTGCCCCAGATCAACGAAGTGAACGACCTCACAGGGCAGGTGGTCACCCTGTACGATCCGGAAGTCTACAGCGTCCTGGCCCACCAGGGGATCCTGTGGGTGGGGACGGGCAGCGGGTTGGCCTCCAGCGGCGACTACGGCAACACCTGGGACGTACACCGGGCCTTCGTGCCCACCAGCCAGGCCGGCCAGCCGGATACCTACGCCTACCCCAATCCTTTCAGCCCCCGCCTCTCGTTTGTGATCCGCTTCCAGTACGACCTGCCGGCGGAGGGCAATGTCACCCTGAAGATCTATGACTTCGCCATGGACGAGGTGGCCGTAGTGGTGGATAACGTCCTGCGCCTGGCGGGAGACAACACCGAGGAGTGGGACGGCCGCCGCGCCGACGGGTCGCCCGCGGCTACGGGGGTGTACTACTACGTGGTGGAGCGGGGCGGCTCTGGAGAGGCGTGGGGCAAGTTCGCGGTAATACAGTAGCGGTTCGCGGTTGGCAATTAGCGATTAGCGTCCGGATCAATCGGTCTCATCCATGAAATTATCGAAGAGAAAACGCGGCGGTGCCATTCTGGTAGCCGTACTGTGCCTGGGGCTGACGAGTCAATCCGCTTATGCCGACGGAAATGCCGGCATGGCGGGGGCCTTCTTGCGCATGGGGCTGGGCGCCCGAAACCTGGCTCTGGGCGACGCCGGCACGGCCCTGCCCGGTAACGGCTGGGGGATCTACTACAACCCCGCTTCCCTGCCTTTCCTGCAGGACCCCACCGTGCTGACCTCCTACAGCCACCTGTCCCTGGACCGGCACCTGAACTTCGTGGGCTTCGCCGCGCCGCTGAAGCCTCCGGTGGGCGAAGGCCAGCGGCCGTTGACTGCCGGGCTGGGCGTGGGCTGGATCAACGCCGGACCGGGCGAAATCGAAGGCCGCGACAGCGACGGCAACCCCATCGGCGCCTTCGAGCAGGGGGAAAACGCCTTCTACTTCTCCTTCGCTCTGAAGCTGTCCGACCGTTTCGCCGCCGGGTTCTCGCCGGTGGTGCTGCACAACAGCTTTCCCGACCTGACCGACGGCGAATCCCTCTCTTCCACCCGGCTGGGCTTCGACGCCGGCCTGCTGGTAAACCCCTGGCGCGGCCTGACTCTGGGAGCCCAGGCGCGGCACATCAATGCCCAGTACCGCTGGGACACCAGCACGCTGTGGGGCGAAAGCGGCTCCACCGTGACGGACAAGTTCCCCCGCATCTACCGCTTCGGCGCGGCCTACGCCTTCGACTTCGGGCTGCTGCTGGTGGGGGACTACGAGACCAGCGACCAGGATGACAACCAGATCCACATGGGCGGCGAATATACCCTGCAGAACATTGAACCCTACGATCTTAGCCTCCGGGCGGGCTACGACGACGAAGACTACGCCCTGGGGTTGGGTTTCGGTTTCCCGGTATGGAAGGTGCGCGGGCAACTGGACTACGTCTACCAGATCCAGGAAGTGCCCCCCTTTGATACGCAAGTCATTTCCTTTTCCGTGAGCTTCTGATGACCCGATACGGCTTTCTCGTCCCGGCGGTGCTGGCCGGGCTGCTGATAACCACCCTGGCGAGAGCGGAAACCGGCGGGTCGCTGCCGTCGCTGAAGATGGCCCCGGATGCCCGGTCCGCGGCCTTGGGGGAAGCTGGTACCGCCGGCGCCCGGGGTGCCATGGCCGCGTTCCACAACCCCGCCCTGCTGAGCTTTTCCGACCGTAACCAGGCGGCCTTCGCCTACACCGACTGGTTGCTGGACCTCTCCCTGCAGACCGGCGCCCTGTTACTGCGCCAATCCGACTGGACGGTGGGGCTCTCCTTCAACGTCTTCTCCGTCCCCGACCTGGAACAGCGGATGTTGCCCTCAGACGACCCCCTGGGCCTGTTCGACGCCCATGATCTGGCCGCCGGGCTGTCCCTGGCCTACCAGGTAACGGACCGACTCTCGCTGGGCGCCACCGGCCGCTACGTGTACCAGCAGATCTACGTGGAAAACGCTTCGGGCTTTTCCGGGGATTTCGGCGCGGCCTGGAAGCCCCGCGGCGTGGATCTGACGGTGGCCGCGGCCCTGCGCAACGTGGGCCGCATGGAACCGCTGCAACAGGAACGGTCACCGCTGCCCACCAGCGCCAACCTGGGCTTGGCGGGGTTGATCCTGCAGGGACCGGACTTCGCCCTGCGCGGCCTGGCCGACGGACAGTACCTGTTCGACGACGACCTGCGCCTGCATGCCGGCCTGGAGGCGGCCTGGAAGGAGCTGTTCTTTCTGCGCGCCGGTTACCAGACAGGCAGTGAACTGCGCAGCCTCTCCGGAGGCGCGGGCCTGCAGTGGAAGCGCTTCGGCTTCGACTACGCCTATCAGCCGCTGGCGGAGGATTTCGGATCCAGCCACCGGGTGGCGTTAAGCGTCAATTTCTGATCACGATAAACCAACCCGCCGGGGTCGGGCGACCCCGGCACTTCCCCCCAACAACCATCTTGAGGGATCGCATGGCCAAGTACCGCATCGCCTGGCTGCCGGGTGACGGCGTGGGCAAAGAAGTCATGGAAGCCGCGCGTCTGGTGCTGGACGCGCTGAAAGTGGACGCGGAGTACATTCACGGTGATATCGGCTGGGAGTTCTGGATCAACGAAGGCGACGCGCTGCCGGAGCGCACACTGAAGCTGCTGAAGGAGACGGATTGCGCACTGTTCGGCGCCATCACCTCCAAGCCCAAGGAAGAGGCCGCCAAGGAACTGAAGCCGGAGCTGCAGGGCCAGGGCTATTCCTACTTCAGCCCCATCGTGCGCCTGCGCCAGGTGCTGAACCTGCACACCAATCAGCGCCCCTGCAAGGCCTATCCGGGCAACCCCCTGAACTTCAAGGACGACATTGACCTGGTGGTATTCCGCGAGAATACCGAGGGCATGTACGGCGGCGTGGAATTCTTCCCTCTGCCCCAGTCGGTGTTCGACGCCCTGTGCGTGCACCCCAAGATGAAACCGTTCGGCCGGGCCGGCCTGGAGAACATCGCCCTGTCCACCCGCATCATGACCCGCCAGGGGTGCGAGAACATCGTGCGGCAGGCCTTCGACTTCGCCCGCAAGTTCAAGCGCAAGTCCGTCACCGTGGTGGACAAGCCCAACGTGCTGCGGGAAACCGGCGGCCTGATGATCCGCTCCGCCCGGGCCGTGGCCAAGGATTACCCCGACATCCCCCTCTACGAGACCAACATTGACGCCCAGTGCATGTGGCTGCTGAAGAACCCCTACGACTATGACGTGCTGGTGTCCGAAAACATGTTCGGGGACATCCTGAGCGACCTGTGCGCGCAGTTGGTGGGCGGCCTGGGCTTCGCCTGCGCCGGCAACATCGGCGACAACTACGCCGTATTCGAGCCGACGCACGGGTCCGCGCCCAAGTACGCCGGGATGTACAAGGTCAATCCCATCGCCACCATCCTCTCGGCCAAGATGATGCTGGACTGGCTGGGCGAGACGGTGAAAGGCGCGCGTATGGAAGCGGCCGTGTCCGCGGTCATCGCCGACGGCCGGGTCCGCACCTACGACATGGGCGGCAAGGCCACCACCATGGAGATGGCCCAGGCCGTGGTCGAGAAACTGTAGAAGGCTCAAACGAGGCGGCAACCGGCCAAAAATCGCGCCGGTTGCCGCTTGCTTTTTGTGATACATTTGCTTATCTTATCTCTGATGAAGGCGCGGCGAATCACGGTCTGGGCGCTGGGGGTGCTGCTCCTGGTTTCGGGATGCGACCTGTTCCGCACCCGGCCCACGGAACCGCCCCAGGACGGCGGCTCGCCCTGGATCTACCCCATCCAGGCCGACCAGGTGTTCGCCAACATGGTCCAGGCCATGGCCGAGCGCAACGCCGACCATTACCTGCGCTGCTTCTTCGCTCCCGACGATCCGGGCGGCACGTACCTGTTCGTGCCCAATCCCAACACCACCGGCTGGCCGCTGAGCCTCCCGTGGGGGTACGCCGAAGAGAGCCAGACCATCACCTATCTCTTTTCGCTGCTGCCGGACAAAAACCCGCCCTTCCTGACCTTCCAGGAAGAGAACCGGGTGGTCTACGGCAATAACGATTCGGTGCGGGTGCGGCAGGCCTACAACCTGGTGGTTCCTTTCGACGATCCCGGCCAGCCGCTGCCTTCGGAGGTGTCGGGCAAGTCGGAATTCCTGCTGGCCCAAAACGGCGACGGATATTGGGCCATCCTGCGCTGGGAAGACGTGGAAGGGTCGCCCTCGTGGACGGATCTAAAGGCGGGGTTGTATTGAACGCGGGACCAACGGCACGGTGGAGCCGGATTCGTTCTGCCGGCGCACTGGGTCTGGGATTGCTGCTGGGGATTACCGGCTGCCTGAACCCCTTCGCTCCGGAACTGGGGGACCCGTCCGCCTCACTGTGGACCGACCAGCAGACCGTGGGCGAACTGCTGGACAATTTCCGCAATGCCTACAACCTGCAGGATTCCCTGCGCTATTCCGACGTGCTGGCGGATAATTTCGTGTTCGAGTACTATGACGTGGAGAACGAGCGCGAAGACCAGTGGGGCCGGGTCACCGACCTGCGGGCCACCGGCGGCCTGTTCCGCAGCTTCGACGAGGTGCACCTGACCTGGTACGCCGTCCCCGTGCCCATCGCCCAATACTCCGCGGCGGATACCAGCCTGGAATTCGACATCAGCTTCAACCTGTCGCTGTACGGATCCGGGGGGGAATCATCCTATGATTTTTACGGCTTCGCCCGCTTCACGGTGTTGAAAGAGATGGGCGACCGCTTCCGCATCCTGCGGTGGCGCGACAACACGGTCTTTTAATCCCACCGTTGTTCATTCATGCGTTGGCTCACCAAATCCCCCAATTCCTTGAGAATCCCCATGAAGCTGGGCGTGAACATTGACCATACCGCTACCCTGCGGCAGGCGCGGGGCGGCGTGGACCCGGACCCTGTGGCGGCGGCCATTCTGGCCACCCTGGCCGGCGCCGACAGCGTCGTCTGCCATCTGCGCGAAGACCGCCGGCACCTGCAGGATCGCGATCTGCATATCCTGCGGCAGGTGGTCCACACCCGCCTGAACCTGGAGATGGCGGCCACCCAGGAGATGCTGGAAGTCGCCCTGATGATCAAGCCCGAGGTGGTGACCCTGGTCCCGGAGCGGCGCGAGGAACGCACCACCGAAGGAGGCCTGGACGTCTCCAGCCAGATCGGCAAGCTGAAGGATGCGGTGGAAACCCTGAACGCCTCCGGCATCGAAGTCAGCCTGTTCATCAACCCTAAGATTTCGGTGGTGCGGGAGGCGGCCAAAACCGGCGCACAAGCGGTGGAACTGCACACCGGCTTCTACGCCGACACCCGCGACGAAGCGGGCCGGGATTCCGCCCGGGAAGACGTGCGTTCGGCCGCCATTGCCGCGACCAAATTGGGCTTTTTCGTGGCTGCCGGGCACGGGCTGAACTACCACAACGTCGCCTCCATCGCGGCCATCCCCGAAATCCAGGAACTGAACATCGGACACTCCATCATCGCCCGGGCGGTCATGGTGGGCCTGCCCAAGGCGGTGGAGGAGATGCGCTACCTGATGGAACGATAAGATTCACCCACTTCACATACGAGGCACATTCATGCGCGGGACTATGCTTCTGATCCTCCTGGCGGCGTGCCTGCCGCTGGTCATCGGGGGTTGCGGCAGTGACGGCGGAGTCACCCCTCCACCCTCCGGGTCCAATCCGCCCGAAGTCACCATCGTCTCGGCTCCGCCCGACTTGCTGCAGCCCGGCGAAGCGGCCGACTTCATCTGGCGGGGCAGCGATCCGGACGGCGACCTGGCGCGGTACTACGCCGGCCTGAACGGCGCCTTTCAGTTTCATGAAGCCGACGACACCACGGCCTCCTTCACCGGCCTAATTCCCAACACCTTCTATACTTTCCGGGTCTTCGCGGTGGATGCGGCGAACCAGCATTCCGACACCGTGGAAGCCGAGTTCTCCATTGATACCGCGCCACCGCCGGAAATTGACCTGGTCATTGACGGTCTGCCGGTGACCGACAGCGATGGGGACGATTACTGGTCCGAATACGCAGTTCTCTGGAGCCCGCGGGTGAACACCCCGTATCCGGTGGACATGTACCTATGGGTGTCTCTGCGCCCCACTTTCAACCTGGCGGGGGCGATCATCGCCGACAGCAGCGACCTGGTCACCCGGCAACCCAACGCGAGTGACACCCTGATCTTTACCTTGCCTTCGGTCGAAAAGGACTTTTACAGCGCGGAACTGGAGTTGCGCGACGCCAACGATTCGGTGCTGGTGCACCTCCCCTACGATTCCATTGACGCCCTGTCGGGATTCGGTCTGGAACCGATAGAAGGGACTTCCGTGTGGGTTGACAGCGCCTGGACCGCCAACCGTGTGGACGCCCTGCCCGCCGGATCGCCCGACGGCGTGTACGAGTCCCTGGAAGTGTGGTGGGACGCCGACGCCTGGCCTGATGCCGCGCGCATCAAGATGGTGGTGTACAAGCGCAATGCGGCCGAAGAGGAGTACTACGCCGGCGAATCTTTCCCCTACGAGGTCAGCGGCATCAATCCCGGGTCCGGCCAGGAGAACGTCGTGATCGAAGCGCAGCCGCAGGAAGGCCTGGATACCTGGGACTTCCGCCTGGTAGTCCTGGACGAAAACAACAACTTGCTGGACGAAGTGCCCTACGGACGGTTTGCCGGGCTGAATGATATTCCCATGGGCATTCCGACCGGTCTTCAACGATAATCTCGGGTCGAGCGTATCTCACAGTAAGCGCTGTTGACGCCCCGTCCGAACGATGCCTCCCGGCCGACAGCGAGGCAAAGAGGAGTTCCGGCTTCAGACAAGGATGTGACGTTTTCGAGGAGATATGCGATGAAGACATGGCAGAAAGTGGCCGTCGCGCTCATACCGTCGGCCATTGCCATTGCGGCGGTGGTACTGACATCGGATTGGTTCAGAAATCGGAGATCGCGAGCCACGGTGACGTTTACCGAATGGGAGGATTATCAGCAGCAACAGCACACCGGTGAGACCACTTCCCTGATCGCCTCCAAGTGGTCCGACGTGTATCACCGCTCCGACTGCAAGCTGGCTCGCGGCATCAAACAGGAGAACATCATCTACTTCGACAGTTCCGACGAAGCGCTGGAAGAGAACTTCAAACCCTGTCAACTGTGCCGGCCGGACCTGGTGGAGGCTACCGTGTAGCCTCTCCTGCCGGCCATTCCATACACCGGCAACGCCAAATCCAAACCATCCTGACATTCCCATGAAAGACGACCTGCTGCGTCTGTTCCCGGAAATTGGGCAGATCCGGGATGAGAACCTGCGCTCGAAAACCCTGGAAACCCTGGTGGAAGCGGTGCAACTGGGGGGGTGGACGCCCGGGCAACTGGACGACATCCCCTTCACTCTGCTGATCAAGGATACCCGCGTGTCCTTTGTGCAGCATACCCGCACCGTAACCCAGACGGCCCTGGCCTGCGCCCGCCTCCTGGCCGAACAGTACGGCGCATACTTCCACCTGAACATGGATTACCTGGTGGCGGGCGGCATCCTGCACGACGTGGGCAAACTGCTGGAATACCGCAAGATCGAGAGGGGGTACGCCAAGAGCCCTTCCGGCAAGCTGCTGCGCCACCCCTTCTCCGGGGCGGGCCTGTGCACCAAGCACGGACTGCCGGATGAAGTCGTGCACATCGTGGCGGTGCACGCCAAAGAAGGCGACAGCGGGTACCGCTCCCCCGAGGCCATCATCGTCCACCACGCGGATTTCATCAACTTCGAGCCCCTACGCGATCTGTGAAACTACCGGAATCCCCCCACTACGACGCGGTCATCTTCGATTTCGACGGGGTGCTGATCGAGTCCATGCCGCAGCACGTCCGTTCCTGGCAGGCCATTTTCCGTCCTTTCGGAGTGGAACTCGAACCCCTGGAAATCTACGAACGCGAAGGCGAAAAGGCCAGCCTCACCACCCGCCTGCTGGTCGAACGGCACGGTTTGAGGTTAAGCGAAGCGGAAATGGATGAACTGGTGGTGCAGAAGCGGCTGCACTACCGCCGGCAGGCCCCCCGCGGCCTGCGGCCCCTGGCCCGCCGCACCGTGGAGGAGGTTCGCGCCAGCGGGTACCGCACCGCCATCGTCACCGGATCGGTGCTGCCCAACCTGGAATGGACCCTGACCCCCGAAGAGCTGCGCCTGTTCGACGTCATCGTCACCTCCGAGATGGTGGCGATGGGCAAGCCGCACCCCGAGCCGTACCTCCTGGCGGCCAAACGTCTGGAACTGGACCCCACGCACTGCCTGGTGGTGGAAAACGCGCCCCTGGGCATTCACAGCGCCAAAGCGGCAGGCATGCGCGTCGTTGCCGTCACCACTACCCTGCCGAAGGAATCACTGGCGGAAGCGGATCACATTGTTTCCGACCTGGATCAACTATTACCCTTACCTGATGTCATCGAAAAATCTTAATTCGCGGAGGCGCTCCATGGCACACCAAAGCCTCATCACCATCGAGCATCACATCATGATGCAGGAGCGGGAACACCCGGAAGCCACCGGCGTGTTCACCGGGTTGCTGATGGATATCGCCCTGGCCGGGAAAATCATCTCCCGGGAAGTCAATAAGGCCGGACTGGTTGAAATTCTGGGTTCCACGGGCAGCGTCAACGTGCAGGGCGAAGAAGTTCAGAAGCTGGACGAATTCGCCAACAGCACCCTGATAGACAGCCTGGACCACACCGGCCGAGTCTGCATCATGAGTTCGGAGGAGGATTCCAACGCCATCGAAATTCCTCCCCAATACCCCTGCGGCGGATACACCGCGGCCTTCGATCCGCTGGACGGATCGTCCAACATTGACGCCAACGTCCCCGTAGGCACCATCTTTTCCATCCACCGCAAGATTTCCAAGGGCCCGCGCGGGGACGAGGACGACCTGCTCCAGGTGGGCCGCCGGCAGGTGGCCGCCGGGTACATCATCTACGGCTCGTCCACCATGATGGTCTACACCACCGGCAACGGCGTACACGGCTTCACCCTGGACCCGTCGGTCGGGGAATTCCTGCTTTCGCACCCCAACATCCGCACTCCGCGCCGCGGACGGACCTATAGCGCCAACGAAAGCAATTACCATCACTGGTCGGAAGGCATCCGCCGCTACGTGGATCGCCTGAAGGAGACGGACAAGCCCAGCGGCAGGCCCTACAACGCCCGCTACATCGGTTCGCTGGTGGCCGATTTCCACCGCAACCTGCTGACCGGCGGAGTGTTCCTTTACCCGGCCGATGTGAAGGACCCCAAGAAGCCCACCGGCAAGCTGCGTCTGCTCTACGAAGCCGCGCCGCTGGCCTTCGTGGCGGAACACGCCGGCGGGTACGCTTCCGACGGCTATCAGCCGATCCTGGACCTGGAGCCGATGTCCCTGCACCAGCGTGTGCCTCTGTTCATCGGCAGCCTGGATGACGTGAAGGAAATCGAGCAGTATATCGCCGAGCACGACAAGCGAAGCTGACCGTCTGCCGCAAGTGGAAATGGAAAAGCCCGGGAGGGATCTCCCGGGCTTTTACGTTTCTTCCGGCGGACATTCCGCCGCAGAGTTCATGGATACAGGTGACCGACGGCCCCCCTCGACGGCTCACCGGCGCGTGTGGGCCTTGAACTCGCGGATGATCTCGGCGATGATGCTGACGGCGATCTCCGGCGGGCTCTGCGACCCGATATCCAGCCCGATGGGGGCGTGCACGCGCTCCAGCTCCTCAGGCCTGGCTCCCTCCTCCGTCAGGAGGCGGAACATTTCCGCCTTCTTGGGCCGGCTGCAGATGACCCCCAGGTAGGCGCCGGGTTTGCGCAGGGTTTCGCGCAGGACTTCCAGGTCGGTGTCGTGGCAGCGGGTCAGGATGATGTAGTAGGCGGGTTGGACCGGTTCCAGGTCGCGGGCCATTTCCGAATAGGCCCCCACCCGCAGGCTGGCGGCCTGGGGGAAGCGTTCGGGGGTGGCGAAATCGGGGCGGTCTTCCAGCACGTGGCAGGGGTACTCCAGCTGCTCCGCCAGGCGCGCCAGAGCCAATCCCACATGGCCCCCGCCGAAGATATACAGTTGCGGCCGCGTGGCCAGCGGCTCGATCAGGAATTCCATTTTCCCGCCGCAGATCATGCCGGTGTCGGAAGTCCAGTCGGTCAGGTCGTGCTGTACCAGGCGCGGTTTGGCCTGCTGCATGACTTCCCGAGCTTCGCCGATGACCAGGGCTTCCACTGCCGATCCCCCGACGGTGCCCTTGATGCTCCCGTCGGGAAAGACGATCATGCGGGCGCCCACCTCGCGGGGGGTGGACCCCTGAGTACGGATCACCGTCACCAAGGCGGCCTGCCTCCCCTGGCGTTCCAGGCGCGCCAGTTCTTCCCAGATTTCCACGAAGTCTCCTGAGTTCTGTCTATGATCGGAATGGAGATGATTCGGATAAGCTCTAAGGCGCCACGTCCTCAGGTTGGCGGCGGGCGGCAACCGGCCGGGCACGCTCCCGGCGGCGGCGGAAGATCAGCCGATCCAGCGCCAGCGCTCCCGCCCCCGACAGAGCCAGCGACAGGGAGCCCAGAAACAGCATCAGTTCCAGCTCGTTGCCGTTATCTCCCGTCAGGGGGAGCTGCCCCAGTGGCCGGACCACCAGCAGGATAATCAGAAACTGCACGGTTGCCAGGGCGGCGATGATCCGGGTAAACAGCCCCAGGATCAGCATCAGTCCGCCCACCACCTCCAGCAAGGCGACACCGACGGCCAGGAACAGCGGCAGGGGAAAGCCCATCTGGTCCAGGGCGGCGCCGAACTGGTCAATCCCGCGGGCCCACTTGGGCAGGCCGTGCGCGATCAAGACAATGCCCAAGGCCAGCCGCAGCGGCAGCGGCGCCCAATCCCGCAAACGATTCATGAATTGCTCCAGGATGTGAAATAGTGGCTGTGGGGAATAACAGGCAGGGCGGCCGGAATGATCCGGCCGCCCCGGGATTGCGTTACTGCTGGTTCTGCTGAATCTGGTTGCGCAGCTCCTCGACCTGCCGCTGGAGATCCTCGACCTGCCGCTGCAAGTCCTGGAACTCCTCCGCACTCATCATGTGAAAACGCATGGCCTCGCGGGAGTCCATGCCGCGCATGTCGCGGGGCGCTTCACCGCCGTCGCCCATGCCGAAGCCTTCCATCATGGGCCGCTGGGCACGGTACTCCTCGGGGACTTCGGACAACTGGACCTTCAGATCCTTCTTTTTGCCGTCGCGGATGACGTTCACCGTGACTTCGTCGCCGGGGTTGCGGTCTTCCAACGCCTGCACGATGCTGCGGCGGCTGTTGATGTCTTCCCCATCCACCTGGATGATGACGTCGCCGGCCCGGATCTCGGCCTTGGCGGCGGGGGAATTATCCACGACGGAATTGACCAGTACGCCCTGGTCATCTTCCACCTTGAAGTAATCGGCCAACTGGCCGCTCAGGCGCATGACTTCCACGCCCAACCAGGCGCGGTTAGGATCGGTCTGGTGCACCATCATGCGCTGCTGCCGGCGGCTCCGGTCCATCTGTCCCAGGCGCGGGGCCTGGGCGGGATCGCCGAGTTCCACCGTGTAGCGTTCCATGTTGCCGGCGCGGAAGACCTGGAGATCCACCCGGTCGCCGGGATTGGTCTGGCCGATCAATTCCCGCAGTCTGTTCTGGTCGTTAATCCGCTCGCCCTTGAACTGTACGATGACGTCGCCGTGCTGCAGGCCGGCCCGGTCGGCGGGACCGCCGCGCACCACATCATCCACCAGCACGCCGCCGGACTGGTCATAGTTCAGCGTTTCCCGCATCTGCTGGTCGAGGTCTTCCAGGTAAACGCCCAGGTATCCGCGCGGATTGTCATCCTGGGCCTGCGCGGGAAGGGCCCATCCCGCCAGAGCCAACAGGCCCAATACGGCCAGGGCATATCCGGCGCGCTGGAATTTGGTCGGTGTCTGAATGTGACTCATGCTATACTCCCCAATAGTTTGAAATACTCGAAGATTACCTTACTTTTTCTTACTCGCCATGCCTTCCGGAGTTCCTGCCGTGAGGGCAGATGATGTTTTTACACAACATAATACGAGGAAAGCTACTTATATGTACGTTCGGCGAGGGTAATCCGCACCGGGGCCGGCGTCAGGCTATGCTGCCGTGGTGAATCCCAGACGGCGCTTTCAGTACCGTCGTAACCGGCCTTCCCGCGGCTTATCCGTGACGCAACGGCCGTTTTCGCCCAACGAGCACTTGATCGCTCAGGGGTACTCCAGCGCCAGGCCGTCGTCCAGGTTCAGCAGGGGCGTCTTCAGAATGCGGCGGGCCAGGGCCAGGTTGAAGGTGTTGTCGCGGGGATAGCGCACCGCGGGGGAAGCGGCGGAGGTGCTGGAAGGGATCAGCAGGGTAGGGTCCAGGCCCATCCGCTGCGCCAGCTTGCGGGCGAAGACCACGCGATCCGCCGGTTCGCTGCCGCCCAGGTGGATCAGCCCGGAGAAATCCCCCCGGGCGATTTCCCACAGGCAGGCGGCCAGGTTCTGCACCGAAAGGAAGGAGCGGCGCTGGTCGGCGAACAGGGAATAGGGTCGTCCCGCCCTTACCGTACGGATCACCTCTTCGGAAAAGGAGGAGCCGCCGTACCGGGGCGGGCCGTAGACCAGGTTCAGCCGCACGATGACCCCCAGCTCGCGCAGTTCCGCCACGAACCGCTCCGCGGCCAGCTTGGTGCGCCCGTAAAGGTTCAAGGGACGGGGTTCGTCCGTTTCACCGAAATGCCCCTTTTCCCCGTCGAACACCATGTCGCTGGAGAGGAAGATCAAGCGCAGCCTGCGCCGGCGGCAGATTTGGGCCAAGGTGGCGGTCACGCCGGTGTTCACTTCCCGGGCAGCGGCGGGATGGGCCTCGCAGAAGGCGACGCGAGACCAGGCGGCGGCATGGATGATGAGGTCGGGGCGCAGACCCGCCACGGCGGCTTCCAGGGCGAAGGCGTCGCGCAGGTCCAGGCGCAGGGCGCGGGCGGCATCCGGGCCGGGATCGGCGTTCAGGTACGTCCCCCAGATCTCCCCTCCCGGCGGCGCGGAAGCGTACAGGTGGCCGCCGATGAAGCCGGATATTCCCGTGATCAGGGCACGCATGGGGTCTCCTTGGAGCGGCGAACACCGGACCGGGTCCGGTGCTCGCAGCGGTTCCATCCGAAGGAACGGCGAATCAGGGTTGCAGGTGAGCGGTCACGACCAGCCGCACACCGTCGCGGGGGTCGTGGGGATCCGGGCTCAGGCTCACGTTTATCGCCGGCTGGGACCGGCCCAGCAGGTCGCTGGCCTTCTTGCCGGTATCCACCACGGAAATCAGGCGGTTCAGGGCGGCCGCGCCCAGGAACAGGAAGACGCGGTTATGCGCCGCCCGGCTCTGAATGCGCATGTGATCGTAATCCAGCCGGTTCTGGTCGCTGTCCCAGGCCCAGAAGTAATCCGGGTTGGTGTAGAGGCCGTCGTAATCCCGGTTACGCAGCCTGGCTTCGTTGTACTCTTCGGTGCTCATGTAGTTGCCTATGTCGGCGTAGAAGCCGTCGTCCTTGCCTTCCATTTTGGCTCCGGCGTGGGCCGCCCCGTAAGACTGGAACTGATCTTCCTTCCACAGGCTGTAGGTCTCCAGGCCGATAACGGTGCTCCAGATGGCCACGTCTGCCCAGAAGAAGACCCGGGCAATACCGTGGTGCCCCAGGTAGGATTCCCCCCAGCCCGGGACGATCAGCGAACGCAAAATGGCCCCGCCGCGGCTGACCTTGCGGCCTTCCGGGGAGGTGGCGGAGGCGGCTGGAGGCGCCGGCGCAGAAGTCTCCGGCGGGGAAGACAGTTCCGCCTTTAATTCGGCTGAAGCGTTTCCCGCGGGGAAAAGCCGCGACTGCAGGTCGCCGCAGCGCGCGGGAATCGCCAGGGCCAGGAGCAGCGCCGTTCCCAGGGCGCTGAGGCAGAGGTTTCGAAGGGTCATGACGTCACCGGTGATCAGGAGGGGAAAAGCCCTTAAAAGCGAATCTGCAAGCCGGCCATGGTCACGTTTTCATTGTTGATGCGGCGCGGCTCGAGCTGCAGGGAGCCTTCGATCACCGTCTGCTCCCTGGCCATCTTGCGGTTGTGCATACTGACGGAGAATCCGGCGTGCAGCGCGGACAGCAGGTGGTTGCCCAGCACCGCCATGGTGAAGTTCTTGGACATGTCCAGGGCGTCGTTGGACTCCTTGCGCATGGTCAGGTACTTGTCCC
The DNA here is from genome assembly GCA_003599535.1 of Candidatus Zixiibacteriota bacterium. GTDB lineage: Bacteria > Electryoneota > B3-LCP > B3-LCP > B3-LCP > SURF-9. Next base: position 14,416 of record QZKQ01000124.1, read on the forward strand.
GGGTGGTGTTGTAGGTGCCCCATTCCCAGGTTTCCGTCAGGGGATTGCCGGTGCGGTAACCGGACACTTCGTCGTCTTCAGCCGGCCAGCCCGCGCCGAACTGGTCGTACTTGCCGATCATTTCGTAGTACTGCTGATCCTTGTCGTCCGGGGTCAATTCGTGGGTAAAACCGCTGCTGGGCAGGTAGATGCCCTTATCTTCCCAGGAAAGCTCATCCCACTGTTCCGGGCTGCCGTCGAAGGTATCGGCGTTGCCGGTTTCTCCATCCACACCGAAGACGGTGGCGCAGTAGTATTCGTAATCCCAGTAGTCGGCGAATACGCCGCTGGTGTACACGCCGTCATCGTACGCCCAGTTGGCGTCGGCAAAGGCCTTGTACTCGTCCTCCTTGTCCATGCCCTGGCCGTGGTAGATGGCGACGCCGGTCCAGGCGCCGGCCTCCAGGGCCAGGAACAGGGCGCCCATCAGGGGGCTCTTGGCGTAGAGCTGCCCGGCGCCCGGCAGGATGGCCGAGAGCAGCAGGGCCTTGCCGGGAACCAGCCGGCCTTCAGGATTCAGCGGCTGGGCGGTGTCGGGGGCCGGTTCGGCGGGCGGCTGGGACAGTTCCTGAGCCAGCATGACCTTGCCGGAATCGTAACCGAATTTATCCCCGCCGGTCTGGGCCCATGCGGGGAGCGCCAGCAGCGCGGCTACCAGGATGATGCTCATCCAACGCATTTCTCACCTCGTCTCTTCGGATGTCGGAGGCCCTCTGACCGGGAGGCTTCGCCGGCCGGTCTTGCAGCTTCCGGGTTCACTTCTATTACCACGCCGCCCCGGGGGAAAGATCCCGCCGGGACGATAGAATTATCGCCAGGCCTTGGGCAGGAAACTCTGCCGCAAGTTGAAATTAAACAGCAGGGTCATGTAGTACCGCCACTCCTGGCCGTACTCATGGACGCCGTTGGCGTCCACGATATTAAACCGGTCGAAGCCGTAGGCCGCATCCAGGGTCAGGGCCGTGGGGAAGGTGGTGAAGCTGTAGAACTGCACGCGCAGCCCTGCCCCGGCGTCCTTCTTCAGGTCATCGGCATCGAAGTCCCCCGTCCAGGCGTTACCGATGTCCCCATAGGCATGGAGGAATACCTTGTCCAGGTTCAGGAACAGGAAACGCTGCCCGGCGTCGCGCCACAACGGCACCACGTAAGCGGCCCGGGCGATGGCCTTGCGGGTGCCGCCCAGGCTGTAGTAGGAGTATCCCCGCATCCCGTCCAGGCCGCCGGCGTTCAGGTAGAAGAAGTCGTCCACCGGCTTGTCAATGTACCCGAGATCGGCGGTCAGGGTCAGGCTGTGGCTGGACTTCAGGGGAGACTTCAGGTAAAGATCCCCGATGCCCTGCAGGCGGTTGTAATTGTAATTGGTGTAAACTTCCTGGATCATTCCGCCGGTGGTGGAGAAGCTGTCAATGAAGGCGTTGAATTCCCGGGCGACTTCCAACTGCAGGTAGAATCCGGAACTGGGCGCGATGTCCTGATCGCGGCCGGGGGTGCGCAGGTCAGCCGTCAGGGTGGCCTCGACGGCTTTTCCCTTGAAATAGGTGTAGCCGAAGACCGGACCCTCCAGCAGGGTTACGTTGGTGCGGTAGCGCGACAGGATGCCGGTCAGGCGCAGACTCACGGGGTCCTGAAGCTTTATCCGGGCACCGACGTCCACTTCCAGCAAATTGAAGTTGTACTTGTAAGAGTCCTGCTTGTAGAGAGGCACGGCGTTGGCGCCGGACCCCACCTCCCCCACGATGGTGAAGTTGTCCTCGAGACTCTGCTCGGTGTGGCGCACCACGTTGTAGGCTTCCAGAAACAGGGTGGGATGCAGCTTCTTGTATTCGAGCAGGGCGAAGAGGTCGTAATCCCCCTTGGTGTTGATGGCAAGGCCACCGAAGGCGCTGAGCTGCTCCAGGACGTCCTGGAAGTAGAAGTACAATCCCGGCTTAAAGGTGCCGAAATCGAAAGCCAGGCGCGGCAGGATGAAGGTCTTGTCGAAGGTCGGCTTGTACTCCCGGGCGGCCATCTCCTCCGCCGGGGCGGGGTCGTAGGCCACCGGGGGCAGCGAAGCGGAGTAATCCGGCAGGTACGTCACCAGGGCCGGGTCCACCGCCGCGGCGGAATCCATAAGCGCCACCTTGTAGCCGGAGGCCCGGTAGTCGGCGTAGGCCACCCGGCCGGACGCGTCCCGGTCGGGCATGAAAGCTCCGCCGGTAACGTTGGACAGCGGCTCGACCCTGCCGCTTTTCAGGTCCAGGCGGTACAGGTTGAAGATGCCGGTGCGGTCGCTGGAAAACATCAGAGTCTGTTCGTTCATCCAGGAGGGATCGCGTTCATCCGCCGGAGTGGCCGCCAGGAGGGTCTCCCGCCCGCTTTCCACGTCCAGCAGGATGAGGTCGCGGTTGTTGTCCCGATGGAAGGCGTAGACGATGGATCTGCCGTCGGGCGACCAGCGCGGAGTGTGCACCTGTTCGCCGTCCTGGAAATGGGTCAGCGCCGTTTCGCCGGTCAGGCGCTCGTCGCTCTTGCCTTCATGCCACCCTTCCGGCAGCCCGGCGATCCACAGGTTTTCCGTGCCGTCGTGATTGACCACGAAACAGAGCTTTTGCCCGTCAGGCGACACGTCCACCTGGGCGGCGCGACGCTCCCGGGTCAAACGCAGGGTTTTCTTCCGCTCGCGGTCCCAGGCGGCCAGATCGTCGAAGTGCGATCCGTTCTTGCCTCTTCCGAACTGCTTATGGTGGAAGATGAAGCGCCCGTCGGAACTGAAGGCCAGGGGTGAAGCGACCCCGCCGGCCAGTACCTCCGCCTCCCCCTTCTCCAGGTCATAGAGGTACAGGGCGGAATTCATGAAGTAGTCGCCGCCCTTGTTGGAGGTGAAGGCGATGAATTTACCGTCAGGGCTGAAGCGGGGATAAAGGTTGGCGAAGCCTTCGCCATCCAGCGGGCGTCCCTTGACCTCATGGGCGCGGATGGTCTCGGTGCGGGCGGCATAGGTCTGGCGCAGGTGCTCGGCCCATTGGTCATAGAGTTCCTGCCCGGACAGTCCCAGGTGCGTCCGCAGCGCCTGGTCAAAGGACCAGGTGAACGGCCCCCGCATGGCGCTGGAGAGATCCCGAAGCACCTCTTCCCCCCACCGTTCCACGATGTAACCCACCAGCGAATAGCCCTGGTTGTACACCGCCTCGGAATTCAGGCTGATCTTGCCGTAGTACCCCATCTCGTTGTAGGACAGCAGCTGGTTTTCCAGTACCTTGGCGCGGAGCAGCATGTCGCGATGGGAGTCCCAGTGGTCGTAGCCCATCCCCGGCTTCTGGGTCTGGGCGGTGCCTTCGGCGAACCACGGGGGGATGATGGTGCCGGGCAGGGGATAGGAACTCAGGACGTTGGGGTAGCCATAGAGGACGTCGGGACGCTTCTCTTCCTCGTAGGCGATCCACTGGAAGTACATGGCGGGGAGCCAGCGCGGGCCTTTGCGGGAAGCGCCCAACTGGATCATGTGGGTGAACTCGTGGGTCATCACGTTGCGCAGCCAATGGTGTGTGCCGCGTAGCTCGAAATCCAGGGCCGTTGACCAGATGACGATCTTGTTATCGTAGTAGTAGGCGCCGCCGTTGGAATAGTCGTCGGTATCCCGCACGATCACGCGGATCTTGCCGTCGGGCTGGTAATCATACAGCGAGGTGATGGGCTCGTAGATCTCCTCGGCGATGACCGCAAGTTCCCGGGCGGTGCGCTCCGTCCCCTGGTGAAACATGATCTGGAAGTGCTCGGTATCGTGCACCATCCAGTTCAGTTCCGGGTGGTTGTATTCTTCCGGCTGGGCCGACAGGAGCAGCGGAAGAAGCAGCAGGGCCGGCAGCGCCAGGCGGCGCAGGGGAAGCATCCAGGCAGGGGTATTTCCGCGATTCATCATGGCAGCGTTTCTATTTCACCACGGCGATTTTTATGAAGGTGGTCTCGGTGCGGCCGCCGGCCTGGGCTTCCACGCGGCCCAGGTACACGCCGGAGGTCACGTCCGCCAGGTCCCACACCAGCTCGCCTTCCAGCCCCGCCTGGGCCGGGCCGGACAGCTCTTTCACCAGGTCGCCGGCGCCGTCGAAGATGCGCACGGTGACGGTGCCGGACTCTTCCATGCGATAGCGAATGTGGGAGACCTCCCCGGCGGGATTGGGCCAGGGGTAGACTTTGGCGGTTACCAGTAACTCCGGCCCCGCCGGAGCCAGGTCTGCGGCGCCCAGGGCCAGCCCGGTGCGGGCATTCCCGTTCTGCAATCCGTTCCAGGGGCGCAACTGCCCGTCGAACCCGCCCAACTGTTCCAGGTGCCAGCAGTACAGGCCGCCGCTCTTGTCCAGGGCCAGCAGCTCGGACTCCTCGTCGCCGTCCAGTTGCAGCAGCAGCGGAGCGGCCTTCACCGTCGTCCCGGTGGAGAGGGTGAAGCCGTTGGGCGCCTCTCCTTCACGATTGCGGGCGTCCACCGACCCACCGGGCCAGCCGAACACCACGCGCAGCTCGTTGGCCAGCTCCGTAACGGCCGGCGGCGACAGGATGGATTCAAGAGGATAATGCGCGTCCATCACCAGGGGCCAGTTGGCCGCCAGTACGCCGTTGGAAGCCACCCCCAGAATGCGGTTGTCCCCGGCCAGGATCAGCTCCAGGCGACCGTCGCGGTCGAAGTCGGCGGCGGCCGGCGGAGCGGTCACGGCCATGCCCGTCTGGAAGGGAAAGCCGGGGCGAAGGGATCCGTCCGCCGGGTCCAGCAGCGCCACCTCTCCCCCATTCCCCACCACCGCCAGGTCGCGGCGGCGGTCGGCGGGCAGATCCGCCGCGTGCTCCAGGGCCACGGGCGGTAAGGACACCGTGAAGGGGAGCTGGGTCTTCCAGGCCGGCGGCTGAGCGCCGGACAGTAGGTCCACCAGTACCGCCTCGCCGCTGTGGGATACGGCGAAGAACTGACGGGACGTGGCCTCGGCGCTGTCCAACCGGCAGAAGCCCGCGACCGGGGCGTTCAGCAGGCCTGCGTAGGCGAAGACGGAATCGCCTTCCAGATCGTAGATGAAAATGCGTCCCGCAGCGTCTCCAATGTACCACCAGCCCTCTTCCATGCCGGGGATCATCGGCAGGCAGGAAGCTTCCGCCGGCAGCGCCACGCTGTCCAAAATGACGGTGAAGTTGACCGAATCCAGGAATCCGACGTGCAGCAGGTATACCTTCCCTCCGGCGGCCGGGATGACGGCGGTCAGCCCCCCCGGATTCTCGGTCAGCGCGGGGGTGAGGATGATGGAATCGAGCCGGGCCAGGAGAGTATCGGTCACCTGAGAACTGTCGCCCAGCAGGTTCACCGTCCAGCGCGTTTCCAGCACTTCGCCCTGGGCCCGGCCCAGGCTGTCGAAGGCCTGGACAGCGCCGCCGGGCGTGACGGTCAGGATCCAATCGGTGCGGCCGTCGGCGTCGAAGTCCACGGCGGAGGGGGACAGGCTGGCCGTGCCGCCCGCCGTCTGCCGGGGGAAGCCGGTCTGCGCCCACTGGTTCTGCACGGAAAAGCGCATCACCGTGTCGGGCAGCGAGAAGGCGGCCAGGCGCAGGCCGGTGGACGACCCGTCCCGGGTGCGGGTGCCGGGATGGGAATCGTCGTAGAAGATCACGCTGCGAATCTGGGGATTGGCGGCCAGGAACTGGGAATTGCCGGAGAAGAAGAAATCCCCCGCCCAGCCCAGGTCCGTGCCGTACCCTATATCCAGGAAACCGTAGCCCTGGCCGATGTCCGGGGCGCCGTCGGCTTCCACCACGGTCACGCCAAGGCGGCCGGGGTCGGTGTTGACCCGGTTGGTGGCGTACCCCTGGGCGATGGCATTCTCATCCACGTGCCAGATCAGGATACCTTCGCCGGGCAGCCCGAAGTCCCAGTTATCCACCCGGGTGATCACGCCAAAGTCCCCGTCCAGCACTTCCAGATCGTAGTTTTCATGGATTTTCAGCCGGCGGCCCTGGGCGTCCCAGGCGATGGTGTACCCCAGGGAATCGGGGTCCCAGGAGCGGTTCTCGATCAGGTAGTACTCGCTCTGGTCAAGGTTGAGGCGGTAGATCTCGTGCAGGGTGTCGGCGGCCGGGGAGACGCCCGGCATGGTCACCCAGAAGGTATCGGCCTGGGCTCCGGGTTCGATCAACCTCGGGTCGGCCCAGCCCATGAAGGCCCGCGACCAGGCGCCCGGGAGCGCCGGCACCATTCCGGCGAAATTGCCCGATCCCTGATCCATCAGATCAAAGCGGCCCACCCCGGAACTGCCGTCTTCGGTGTCGTAGAGGGCCGGCAGCCCCAGGGAATGCGCGAACAGCAGCGCCTCGGTGCCGTTCATGGCGATTTCCACGTCCACCTCGCTCTGCCGCTCGGATTCCGGCAGCAGCAGCCCACGGTGAAGGTAGATCCCGGCGGCGGTGTCCACCAGCACCCCGTTGAAGTCCGGGTCGCCTAGGGACTCGCGCAGGTCGTCCAGGGTGAAGAAAGCTGAAGGGATGTCGTGGGGGGTTTCCGAGAAGCCTACTTCGAAGTCCTGCCCCACGCCGGCGTGGTAGATGATGAAGGTGTCCCACTGCGAGAAGTCAATGGCAGGGTCCTGGGCGGCGGCGGTCCAGGCGTCCACGAACAGCTCGCTCAGCTGGCGGTCCAACTCTTCGGGGGTGGCGTTGTAGTTGTAGTGCCACATCTGGTGCGGCATGCGGTAGGCGGCTTCGCTCTCCAGCGGGTACACGGCGAATTCTTCCACCGTAGCCCGTCCCCCGGAGACTTCCGTGAAGTAGTTGTCCAGGAAGGCCAGGTGCGCCTCGAAATAGGCGCGGTCGTGGGGCAGGGGATCCACGACGGCGTCCGCCGGGAGGCCGGAGCCGAAGGCACCGGTTCCGGTGGTGGTGGAGAGGGTGTCGGGCACGAAGTCCACGCGGATGGCCAGAATGCGGGCATGCACCTCGCCGTCCGGGGCGGGAGACAGCCGGGAATCATCCAGGCGCCGCGGCAGGGTGGACTTCAGGGACGGGAGGGGGGCGGCGGCCGAAGCCACAGCGGACAGGAAAAACCCCCAAAGAATGGGGGTTATCAGGATTCGCTTCAAGCGAGATTTCCCCGGTTACAAGCCAAGATTCAAACTGAACATCATGGTGTCCGTCAACGGATGCCCTTCCCCGGCGGAGACGTAGCCGAAATCGAAGCGGTAGGAGGCGTAGGCCAGGGAGAAGCCGAAGGTCACCGGCTTGCGCTCGCCCAGCTCGTCCCAGTAGCCGCCCAGGCGCAGCCCCACCATGTTCGAGTACCAGTACTCGACGCCCAGGTTGGGGATGATGCCTTCGATTTCGTTCTGCAGGGGATTATTGCTCCAGGAGGTGAACATGGCCAGGTAGAACGGCATGGCGCGGCCGTCGTCGTAGCGGTCCACCAGCTCCTTCTGCAGGTCCAAGTTGACGGTCAGCTTGTTGAATTCGTCGTCCAGAATTTTGTAGGCCGTCCCCACGCGGATGGTCATGGGCAGGGGGTCGGCCTGGGCGCGGTCAATGTAGGAGATGGCCGGGCCCATGTTGGTCAGAGTGGCGCCGAAAGAGAGCCCGCGGGTGAAGGCGTTGCGGTACATGGCGCCCACGTCAATGGCCAGGGTGGTGCCGACGCCGGAACCCTTCTCCGCCCCCGCCCCCTGGTCGGCCAGGTGGCTGTAGATGAACTTGGCGCCTACGCCGATGCCCAGGTTGTTGTCCACCGGAGACCCGTAGGCCCCGGTAAAGGCCACGTCGTAGCTGTGAAAGGTGCCGGTGGGATTGTCGTTCTCATCACGGCCTTCGGTCTTGCCGTAGTTGGTGAAGATGATGTTGCCGCCCACGGTGCCCCAGTCAGGGACGTTCTGGACGTAGGAGATGAAACTGTAGTACAGGTCGTCCAGGTGAAACTGCGGGAGCAACTGGACGTACATGAGAGACAGCTCCTGGCGCTCAATGAAAGCCATGCCGCCTGGATTCCACCAGGTGGCGGTGGCATCATCGGCCGTGGCCACGAAAGCTTCTCCCATGCCCGCAGGCCGTGCGCCCGGCACGAGCTTAAGGAAGATGACGCCCGCTTCGGACGGCCCGTCCGCCTTCGCTGCCGGCACGATGATGATCGCGACCAACAGCGCCAGAATCAATCCGGCCCTACGCCAATTCATAGTATTCCTCCGCTACACTGTCGTGGTATGGGCAAAGCAGGCGCTGATCAATTCCGGCGCCACCTTGCAAGCTACTTATTTAATCGAAATTTCCCCGCGCAGGTTTCACGTAAATTAAATTTTTTGCGATCTTTTTCAGGGCTCCGGTCATCTCATGAATACGAGTTTGCCCGTCTCCTCGGCAGTGCGCCCATCGGGAGTGACGGCGGTCACCTTATAGAGGTACACGCCATTGGAGATCAGGTCGCCCTGCTGATCGCGCCCGTCCCACACCAGCGTCGGGTTATCGTAGGTGAATTCCTGGGCGGGGACGTCGCGGATGACCTTCACCAGCTTGCCGGACACGGTGTAGACCTTGATGGTGGCCACCGCCGGTTCGGTCACCCAGAAGGTGAAATTGGTGGTCCGGTGGAAGGGGTTGGGGTAATTCAGCACATCGGTGACCCGCAACTCCCCGCTGCCGATGACCTCGAAGCTGATTTCCGCGGTGTTGGGATTGTTGGCCGCGTCCCAGGCGGTGGCCAGGGCGGTATGCGGCCCGGGCGCCAGCTCTCCGGGGGTCAACTGGTAGGCCGCCCGTCCCGTGGTGTAGCTGTCCAGGTCATAGGTGAAGGCGTTGGTCAGGTCAAGGGGATTCTGGCCGTCGAAGGAGACGGTAATGCCGTGCCCCACGCTGCCCGTCAGGTTCACGCCGTTGCTGTCGGCCACCTGGACGAAGACGATGGCGTCGGAGGCCACGGGCGCACCCGGCCGGTAGGCGGGCGAATCGAAGTAGAGGCTGACCGCCGGCGGCAGCGAATCGGACAGGTTCGCGGCGGTCTGGGCGAAGATCACGTTGTCGTCAGCGCCTCCGGCGGTGGCGGCCTCAGAATAGGCGAACACCGAGAAGCGCCCGCCCGCGCCGCCGTAGTTGATATCCACGGGAACGACGAAGCTGGATTCGAAGCGACCGTCCGTCACGCTGCTGTTGCCCCGGAAGATCAGGCTCCCCGGCAGTTTATACGTGGTCGTGCTTTCATTGGGGAAGATGTACGTCACCAGCACCCGGGTATCGTACACCTGCAGGTTGGCGGTCCCGTCGAAGTCCGGCACGGGCGTGCCGCTCGTGGTGCGCACCTCGCCCGACACGGTGACCCGTTCCAGGGCATGGAGAGTATCGGTGGCGGCGGAGTCGAATTGCACGGCCAGTTGCGGCATGGCCAGCTTCAGCGTGGGGTCGCCCAGCAGGTGGTAGCGCTCGTTATTGTAATTGGACGGATTGACATTGGGAGCCTTGTGCTGGTAGACGCTGGCCTTGGCCTGCATCAGCGCCTGCCCCACGGGGAGGCCGCCGGGCTGGGAGAAGAGCTGCGTGAAGAACTTGTTGGCCAGCACTTCGTTGGCCCCTGAGTACGTCTCCCGGGTGGCCGCCAGGGTCATGATGGCGCCGCCTCCCGGCATGGTCAGCAGGGCTTCCGGCATGCTCTGGTCGTAGGGGCTGTCCCAGTAGGCCCACTCGCAGGTCCAGGCGACGAACAGGGATAGTTTGTCGCCGTTGTTGACCAGCGGCATATCGCGGCTCTGCAACAGCACCTGCTCGTGCGCCCACACGGTGGGATTGCCGTGGCCGATGTAGTTGACGATCAGGGTCCCGTCGTTGATCGTCTGAATCAATTCTTCGTTGGCGCCCGGTTTGCGCCGCCCGCCGCCGGCTGGATCCCAGGTGACGGGGTATTCTGTCAGGTAAATCTTCTTTTTGTTCAGCACCCCCGGGATATAGTTTTCCGCGATGTACTCCAGGTCAATCGTGTGGTTTTTCTCCCACACGGAGAAGACGCCGCCGTCCCCGTACTCATCATCGGCTACGAAGGTCGCAAGGTCCTGCCAGGGGCCGGCCGCGGAGAGGCTCTCGTAAGTCCGGACGCGGTCAATCATTTCCTGGATGTCGTCCACCGAACGCGCCGGCCACCGCCCGGTGACCAGTTGCGGGTAGGCGCTGCCGTTGTCCGTGGGGGTGAAGTAGGAGTACCAGTCGTCGGTGCAGCGTGACCCGGAGACGAAGGGGATGACCCAGTTGGCGTCGGCGCTGGAGAGCCGGTTCTTATAGTCGAAATCGCCGTCCCCAGCGAAAATCACATACAGGGGAGAGACCGCCCAGTTGTAGAGCGGGAGCGTGCTCTTCAGGAAGTCGCGGATGGCGGCCGGGTCCACCAGGCCCCAGCCGTACTCGTCGAAGATGTCGCTGATCCGCACCCGCAGCACGTCCATCGGCTGGGGCGATTCGACCTCCCGGTATGTCTCGTACTCTTCCATGGCCGCGTAGAATTCGTCGGCGCAGATAATCAGCAGGTCGGCGCCCAGGGTGCTGCGCAGGCTGGTGTACTCGTCCCCGCCGCGCACGTCCCTGGTGATGGACATGGGGGAGCGGAATTCCGCCGGCGTGACCGCCATGTAGCGCCGGGGCTGGTCCGTATGGCTGGAATCCTTGAAGCTCGAGGCCTGCACTGCGCGGAGGTTGTCGAAGCTGGTAACGTCGAAAATCCAGGGGTTGGCCAGGCCACTGATCTGGTAACCGGCCAATCCCGTCGCCGCGGGGCTGATGAAGGCCAATTCGCCGCCCGAGGCGTTCAGGTTGCGGGTGTACTCGATCTCGTACCAGTCCAGGTAGGCGGTGCCGGGGTCGGTGTGCACGATCTTCAGCACGTTGTTGCCGGTGTGCAGGAGGCCGGCGGGCAGCACCTTTTCATAGGTGGTGCTGCTGGTGGTGAAGAGAACTTCGTTGTTCAGGTATACGGTGAAGTGGGTCGTGCCGGAATAGTACTTGAACTTGATGGACAGCAATCCCGGGGTAGCGGAATTGACGTCTTCCAGGAAGAAGCTGAAGGTGCGCTGCGTGTCGTTGGTGAAGGCGTCGCCGAAGAAATCGGGCATATTCTGGGGCAGAGCCAGGCTGCTATAGGTGATATAGATTTCCTTCTCATCGTACAGGTAGGCCCGGGTGGTGGCCGGATTCAGGGTGGGAGTCCCGGCCATCCCCAGCGTGGCCATGCGCTTGCCCGGCGTGCCGCCGGGGTTGACGTTCAGCCAGTAAATATTATAATCGGTGTAGGGGTTGCGGTAGTGGGTGAAGCGTTCCTTCAGGGTGTTCCATTCCCAGTCATGCACCGAGCGGCCGTAGAACCAGATTTCGTCGCCGGGATCGAAGGAGCCGTCCTCCTCGCCCTTCACCAGGATGGCATTTTCGAGGGGTGCTTCGGCGCGGGGCTCGTTCATGTTCTTGGGCAGGGTGCGGCCGCCGTTGTTGAACAGGCGCAAGGTGCGGGGATCCAGGGCGTCCACGTCAATACCGGCGTCGTCCAGATCCTGGTAGGTCAGCCGGTACATGCCGCTGCCGTTGATCTGTACCTTGTAGAGATCCCCCTCCGGCCAGGAGTCGCCGGCCTGCGTCTGAAAGGCGCGGGGCAGCTTCCAGGACTGCGCCGGGCCGCTCCAGTTGGCGATCAGCCCCTGGTAGAACTGGTCATCCAGGGGGCGGGAAAATTTCCCCGCGCCGGCCGATCCGCCTTCCAGGTGAATCTGCACTTCCACGGAATCGAGGAACAGTATCTGCCCCTCGGCAGGGGAAAAGCGGTAGGGATAGAGGGCGACGCGCACGACGTAAAGGTCGCGGAACGGTTCCGGGGCCTCCAGCTCCGCCCAGGCGGCGGGGAAAACCGTTGTCCCCGCGTAGTATTGCGGGTCTTCCTCGTAAACGTCCCGGCCGCTGCTCTCGTCCCGGCGGGGTACCGGAGCGGGAAGGCCGGGGGAGGTTTCCACGGAGAAGGGGGTTACGGACGTCAGGGTGGGGACGGATCCCGCGGGAATGGCCAGCCAGATCACGCGGGCCGGCAGGTTCGGAGTGCCGGAGGCCCAATCCGCTTCGGCCAGTCCCACGAGGGGAGTTTTGTACGTTTGCTGGGGGGTGCTGAGCGTCTTCCAGGCGGGCGCCTGGGGGGTATAACGCAGGGTGACGCCTTGAGCGTCGTTGCGCAGGATGGTGACGTCGTCCGGAAAGTCAGCGGCCGCGGGGCCGGCAGCCAGTAGCAGCGCGGCCAGGATCACGGCCCATGCCGGGATTGCCGACCGGGTCTGGAAGGAGGATGGCGTGAAGTTCCGCCAGGCGCGGCGGCCCGGCCCGGCCGTGGACCGGCGGGTTTCCCGAGCAGGTAGTCGTTCCGGCATAACCGTCTGGTGTGGCGTTAGAAAGGTTCCGCTTCCTCGATCAGGAAGTTGGGAATGTCGTCCTTGACGCTGTACTTGAGCCGGCAGCGATGACAGATCAACTGGTGCGGCTCCGTCTGGTATTCCAGCTCACCCTTGCACTTGGGGCAGGCCAGGATTTCCAACAGTTCTGGTGACAGCATGCCTTCTCCTTGCGTGTAATGCGTCATGACTTCGGCCTTTGCGCAGAACGGTACGAAATCCTAATTAGGGAACTCCCGCCGCCAAGGGCGGGTTCCCCTGCATTTCGAAATTCCATCCCGTTTCACACGCGTCCGAAGAGCACGGTCTTGTTGCCGCCGCGCTGCTTTTCGCACTTGGGACAGGTGACCTGCCAAAAATATATCCGGACCGGATCAATGTGCGCCCGGTCCTGGGTGAATGCCTTCAGCTCGCTGATGGCGTCGCCCAGCCGTTTCCTGGCCCCACGAAATACGCGGGACAACATCCGGGCGTTGTCAAACTGCTCCACGTTAGCATCCAACTGTTCCGGATCCTTGATCTCCATCATCACCCGGCCCTGGAACGTGCCGGGCAGGTACAGCACCATGTCCGGGTTGACAGGCTGATATCCCTTGCGCTGGATATCCGCCTTCATCTGCTGCAGCTTCTTGTCATAGCCTACCGGGACATTGAAGACATGGGGGATGTCTTCAAAGTAAAAAAACTTGCCGGTCCAGTTCTGGTCCATGTTGTGCCAGTCCTGGTCATTGATTTCCGGGCAAGTGCAGGGGGTGGCCTCAGCCATAGGATCTCCTCGGGAGAGTTGGGGGTAGCCGGCAGCGTTGGGCCCCGGCCGTAGAATGGAAGGCATGAACAGGAATGGGTTTACTTCTTGCGGAAAACCAGGCGCAACGGCACGCCGGAAAAACCGAATTGCTGTCGAATGGTCTTTTCCAGGAAGCGGCGGTACGAATGGGCCACTCCAGCGGGGATGTTGCAGAAAAAGCCGATCAGTGGCGGAGCGGTACGCAACTGGGTGATGTACTTGATCTTGATGAATCGCCCATTGTAGGAGGGCGGCGGAGTGCGTGCGATGACCGGCAGCAGGGCGTTGTTCAACTGGGATGTGGTCAGGCGGCGGACGCGATCCTGGCCGATCTGCAGGCTGAGGTCCAGGGCTTTCAGCAGGCGCTGGCGCTCGAGGGCCGAGACGAACAGCATCGGTAAATGGCCATACTCGCCCAGCAGCACCCGCAGGCGTTTCTCCCAATCTACCATGGTGGTGTGATCCTTGGTCACGGCGTCCCATTTGTTCATCAACAGGAGCACCCCTTTGCCCTCTTCATAGGCCTCGGATATGATCCGCTGATCTTCACTGACCAAGCCGATGGTGGCGTCCATGACCACCCAGACTACCTCGGCCCGCTCCAGCGCCCGGGAGGTGCGCAACTGGCTGTAAAAATCCACCGCCTCCTTGGTTTTGCCCCGGCGCTTCAACCCGGCGGTGTCCACCAGGATGATGTCCTGCTTCTGGTAACGCAGGGGGGTATCGGTGGAATCGCGCGTGGTGCCGGCGATTTCCGACACCACCACGGTCTTCTGACCGGTCAGGGCGTTGACCATGGATGACTTGCCCACGTTGGGCCGCCCCACGATGGCGATGCGCAGCGCCTCGGCCGGTTCTCCGGCTTTCGCTTCAGGAAAATCCACGGCGGCGTCCAGCAGGTCGCCGATGCCGTACCCACGCATGGCCGAGACGAAGTGGATCTGGTCGAAGCCCAGTTTGGGGAAGTTCTGCGGGTCGCGCTCCCGGACTTCGGTATCGGCCTTATTGATGACCACCAGCACGTCCTTTTTCAGCCGGTGCAGGTAGCGGGCGATGGTCTGGTCCAGGTCGGTCACGCCCGTCTCCCAATCCACCACGAAGAGGATGCGGGTGGCTTCCTGGGCGGCGAATTCCACCTGTTCGCGAACCGCCTCAATGATGGGGTCCTTGGTTCCCGGCAGCATGCCCCCGGTGTCAATCAGGGCGAAGGGGCGGCCGCGCCACTCCGTCTGGGCGTAGATGCGGTCGCGGGTGATGCCGGGCGCATCGTCCACGATGGCCTGGCGCCGCCCCAAAATGCGGTTGAACAGCGAGGACTTGCCCACATTGGGCCGCCCCAGGATGACGACGGAAGGCAGGTTCATGACCTCTCCCCGGTTAACATGGCCCGCCAGTCGCCGTCGAAGGTCTCCACCGGCAAACCGAGGCGCTCGGCCACCCCGTCCACGGTCCAGTCATCCAGCAGCAGGCCGTCCGCGTTCAGGCAGTCAGGCGGCAGAAACACGCCGTAATCCCCGTTTTCCCGTCCTTCCAGGTGCGCTTTGACCGCTTTTACCACGTCATGGCCTCCCAGGAGCCCCGCCACGGTTACGCTTTCCCCCAGCAGCTCGTTGGATGCTGCCAGAATTTCGATCTCCAGGCCCTTCACCCGCCGCTGGAAGTCTTTGGCCAGGGAGCGCAACACCGTCGCGGCGGACCGGCCGGTAACCCACAGCAGCCTCCGCGGTGCGGGAAGCTCGACCGGCAGGCTGTCCCGGGCGGCGCGGGCCTGTTCGAGGGTCCAGCGCACCAGCCCCACGCCGTTTTCCAGTTGGGGGTAGCCTTCGTAGGCTTCCTCCGGGGGAAAATCGTCCCCCGCCAGAAGGATTAACTCGTCGGCGGGATACACCCAGCGGCTGCCCTGCCGGCTATGCATGCGTTCCTGCCATGACCGGACCTGCGCCAGCGCCGCGGCGGCCTCGGCCCCGATCAGGCGGCGCAGATCGGGCAACTTCCGGCGGTGGCCGGTCAGGCCCACGGGCACGACGGACAGCGAGGCCAGGCCGGGGTACAGGGGCGCGAGATCCCGCAGGGTCTCTTCCAGCACCGGGCCGTCGTTCATGCCGGCCACCAGGACGATCTGTCCGTGGATTTCCAGGCCGGCGTCGGTCAGCTCTTTTAATATCGGCAGGATGGGGGCGCGCTTGACCCCCAACAGGCCGCCCCGGATCAGCGGGTCGGTGGCGTGGATGGAGACGTATAACGGCGACAGGCGTAACCGCTTGACCCGTTCCAGATCCCGGGAGGTGAACCCCACCAGGGTCAGGTAGCTGCCGAAGAGAAACGAGAAGCGGTAATCCTCATCTTTGACGTAGAGGGTGGGGCGCAGGCCTTCGGGCAGTTGCTGCACGAAGCAGAACTTGCAGTCGCAGTGGCAGGAACGCACCGACAGCGGTTCGATTTCCCAGCCGGGGTCCTGCCCCGGTTCCAGGTCCAGGTCCAGTTCCAGCAGGGCGCCGTCGCGCTGCACTTCCAGAGTGGCCGGGCCGTGGGCGTAAAACCGCACGTCCAGGGCGTCCTCCAGGGTCTGGCCGTTGATCTTGCGCAGCAGATCACCGGGTCTCATGCCGGCGCGCTGCGCCGCCGATCCGGGTTCCACCGCCATAAGGTGCACACCGATGCGCTTCACTGTATATTCCGGCCCTCGCGGCCTTCCCTTCAATGACAAACCCCCGACGGCGCCGGGGGAAAACCTGTGAGCGGCTGACGGGGCTCGAACCCGCAACACTTGGCTTGGGAAGCCAATACGCTACCAATTGCGTCACAGCCGCTGGTCTCGTCTGTTTCTCTGACGGGCCTATGATACAAAATTTTAACGCCAAAGTCAAGGAATTGTTTCGCCATTGTGGCATCGGCGCTTCCGCCGAAGCGATACGGCCGCGCCGGCGTCACAGTTTTGGCTGGATTTCCGCCATGAGGGTTTCCAGTCCCTCGCAGTCCTCATCGCTGAAGGCGTCCAGTTCGGTGGCGTCCACGTCGAAGACGGCGAAAAGCTTTCCGTCACCGCCGTACACCGGCACCACGATCTCGGAGGCGGACCGGGAATCGCAGGCGATGTGGTCCTCGAAGTCGTTCACGTTGGGGACGATGACGGGCAGTTCCCGCGCCGCGCACAGGCCGCACACCCCACGTCCGAAGGGGATGCGCAGGCAGCCGAAGGTCCCCTGGTAGGGCCCCACGACCAGCTCGTCCGGCTTCTGGGGATCCACGCGGTAAAAGCCCACCCAGAAGAAATGCGGCAGGTTGGTCTTCAGGATGCAGACCACGCTGGACATCACCGCCAGCGGGTCGGACTCTTCGCGCAACACCTCGCGGAGCTGCGCCAGGCTCAGGGCATACAGTTCGGCTTTTTCTTCGGGGGGAGGGATCATGGGGGGATCACGGTTAACGGCAACTTCCCTTATTATACGGAAAAGACGGGGGATTTGCAATGGGATTGTGGGGGAAGTGAGGATGGAAAAAGGAAAATGGAAAGATGGGAAGATGGAAGGATGGAAGTAGCGCCGGCGTCCCTGCCGGTGGAGGCCTTACTGGATGGTCACCAGCTTGCGCGTGAGCGTCCCGGTTTCCGTCGCCAGCCGCACGAAGTAGATCCCCGAGGCGTATCCGGACGATTCCCACGGTAGGGAATAGCTGCCCGCGTTCATCCTCCCCGAGGCCAAAGTGGCGACCCTGGCACCCAAGAGATTGTACACCGCCAAGTCCACCTCCTGGGAGTAAGGCAGTTGGAAGGAGATGGCGGTGGTGGGGTTGCCCGGCTGGGGCGACAGCGACAGATCCATCACCCGTTGCAGATGAGGACGGGTGTAGGGGGAGACGGAGACGGTGTCGGTGGTGTTGCGAAAGAAGTAGATGCCGCCTTCGCTGCAACCCACCCATAGATCCACATCGCCATCGGCGTCCACATCCCCGCCGGTGGGTTTGGGGGAACCGATCACCAGGTCGCATAGATTGGAATCGGTTCGCACCATCTGGGGGCTTTGCGGAGTGCCGACATTGTCCCACAGCTCGACGTGTCCCCAGGTGTTGACCCCGGTCAGGAGATCCACATCCCCGTCCAGATCAAAGTCGCAGAAGCGGGGATTTCTCCCCCCCGAGATGCCCTGCCAATTCTCACTCAGCAGCACAAAACTGGGCTGCTGGGGCGTGCCCTGGTTCTGGTAGTACACCAGTCCCTGGCCCCAAGCCCCCAACAGCATGTCTCCATCCCCGTCCCCATCCATGTCCGCCAGCGTCACGGTACCCAAGGCATCGTAGGGGGTCTGAATCATAAACATGCTGATGAAGGAGGGATTCTGCGGTGTGCCCACGTTGCGATAAAAGGTGATCTCTCCGTTGAAGAGCTGACCGTTGGCGCGGACCAGATCCTTATCTCCATCAGCATCCAGGTCGTACAGATCCACGGCGTGGGCGGCCACGCCCGGCAGCATGTCCGGATAGGCCAGGGAGAAGGCCGGCGCCGCAATGGTGCCGGTGTTCCGGTACACCCTTAATTCTTGGCCATTGCTGACCCACAGATCCAACCTTTGATCACCGTCGTCATCCACGAGGATCGGTTTGCTGTAGGCGCCCTCGTCGAAGGTCAGGCTGTTGACCCTCACCAACTGCATCTGCGGGGCTGGTGGCGAGCCCAGGTTTTGATAGTAAAACACGTCCCCAAGATCGTTGTCTGATCCCGTCTGATACGCCTCCCGCCCCACCCACAGGTCGAAGTCTCCATCAGAGTCCAGGTCGGCGAACTCGGGGGCGGCGCAGTCCCCCACGTCAATGCCCTGCCATTGATTTGTCACCCAAGAAAAGCTGGCCTGCTGGGAGGTGCCGTCGTTGCGCCAGTGGCGGAGGCGGCCGTAGTAATCCCCGATGAAGAGGTCGTAGTCCCCATCGGCATCTATATCGCAGAATTCCGGGGTGCACCACTGCCCGGTGGAGATGCCGAAGTAACTGCTGCTGGCCAGTGAATAGGCGTACTGGCTGGAATCCCCCACATTCTGGTAATACTTCAATTGCCCTGAAGTGAAGGTGCCGATGAACAGATCCTGGTCCCCATCAGCATCGGTGTCGCACAAGGTGGGATCAAACCCATAGATGGGATTACCCTGGATGTCATGGAGGGCGGAATCCACCCACACGAAATTGGGCGCCGTGCTATTGCCAGTATTTTCATACACGCGCAGCCCGAAGCAATATAAAAACAGATCGTAATCCCCATCTGCATCCATATCCCAGAACTCCGGGAAAGTGGCTTGATCAAAGGTTTCAATGTTTTGAAAGGTCTGGGCCTGAAGGTGAAAAGCAGGATCATGGCTGGTGCCGATATTCTGGTAATAGGGGAACTGGCCATTCCAAGTTCCAAGGAATAGCTCCAAATCCCCATCACCGTCAATGTCACAAGCATCCGGCACCGAGCGGCTGTAGCCCCCGGTCCAGGCCGCCGGCAGGGTGTAGCCGTCTATCTCCACCTGCACGCTGTCCCATTCGCGGGTGAACTGGTAGTCTTGGGCGTGCGCCCCCGCAGGGACAAGCAGGGAAGGAATCAGCAGTATCAGCAGCCATCGCATGATCGGCTCCATCGGAGGGGAGGGCGGGACAAAGCCCCGCCCTCCCAATATAACCTCTTGCCACTCACTTCAGCAAGAGCATTTTGCCCACATTCTGATACATGCCGCCCTTCTCCAGACCTTCGGCCGTCACCCTGTAGAAATAGACCCCGGAAGAGAGGGCTGAAGCATTGTAGCGGATCCGGGGCCATCCGGCGTTCTCGATCCCTTCATGGATCACTCCCAGCGACTGCCCCCGCAGATTGAACAGCTCGATCTTCACACGGGAACGCTGCGGCAGTTCCAACGGGATCACCGTCTGGGCGTTGAAGGGGTTGGGATAGTTCTGGCCCAGGCGAAACGTCTGCAACAGTTGGATCACAGCCTGCACTCCTATTGATGAGCCCCCCTCCAGGTCCTTTCCTGTATTGGATATAGTCCGGTCATTGAGGGCCGGGCGAGGGTGGGCGGGGCATGAGATTGCTTCGCCCTTGCGGGCTCGCAATGACACTTCAAGAGGGGATTTCCACCGGCGGGGACGCCGGCGCTGCCTTCCACCTCATAGGAGCGAAGCGCTACTAATCAAAAAGGGCGCAAACCCTCGCGCCCTCTCCTGTTCCCTGTTCCTCGTTCCCTGTTCCACCCTACGGGGTGCGGGCGAAGCGGTAGGGGTAGTACTGCGGTTCCCACATGGCATTCTGGATGACTTCGCGCAGCCGCTCGTCCGGGACGTTGATCCCCAGGCCGTCTTCGCGCGCCTGTTGGGCCACGGCGAAGGCCGTTTCCAGCGACACCCGGCGGATGTCGCACAGGGGCGGCAGCAACAGCCCGTGCGACCGCATTTCGGCGGTGACCATGTCGGACACCGCGCAGGAAGCGGCGTGGAACATGCGGTGCGTGATGCGCGTCGCCTGGCTCATGATGGCCCCCAGCCCCATGCCCGGGAAAATGTAGAGGTTGTTGCACTGGGAGATGATCATCTCCCGGCCCGTGGGGCTCATGACCGAGGGGAAGGGGCTGCCGGTGCACATCAGGAAGCGGCCGCCGGTGGCAGCGTTCACCTCGTCGGGGGTGCATTCGCTGCGCGAGGTGGGGTTGGACAGAGCCAGCACGATGGGGCGGTCGCTGTTGGCCGCCAGCGCCGCCAGCATCTCCCGGTCGAAGGCGCCGGGCTGGGCCGACAGGCCGATCAGCGCCGTGATCTTCGCGTGGCGCACCACTTCGGCCAACTGCGGAGCCCGGGTTTTGGGCACGTCCCAGCCTTCCAGGGCTTCCCGCGGCTGGAGGAAATTGGCCTGGTACGGTTCCACCGTCATGCCTTCCAGCAGCAGTCCGTCAATGTCCACCGCCCAGATGCGGCGGCGGGCCTCCTCTTCTGAGATGCCCTCGTCGGCGCACATCATGGTCACGATGGCGTTGGCCACGCCCGACCCTGCCTGCCCGAAGCCCAGGATGGCTATGCGCTCGTCCGACAGCCGGGTGCCCTTGACTTTCATGGCGGTGCGCAGAGCGGAGGCGGCGGTGGCTCCGGTCCCCTGGATGTCGTCGTTGAAGCTCAGGAGGCGATCCTTGTAGCTTTCCAGCAGATTGAAGGCGTGCTGCTTGCCGAAATCTTCCCACTGCAGCAAGGCCCGGGGGAAGACCCGGCGCACCCCCTGCACGAAACGTTCGATGACGGCGTAGTAGGCGTCGCCGGTCAGGCGCTCGTGGCGGTAACCCAGGTAGAGCGGGTCCTTCAGCAGGCGTTCGGTGTTGGTGCCCACGTCAATGCAGACCGGCAGGGTGGACGCGGGGTGGATGCCGGCGGCGGCCACGTACAGGGCGATCTTGCCGATGGGAATCCCCATGCCGTCGGATCCCAGGTCGCCCAGCCCCAGGATGCGCTCGCCGTCGGTGGCCACCAGCAGCGAAATATTGGGCAGGCCGATGTTCTGCAGGCAGCCTTCGATGTAATTCACGTTATTGGGATTGACGTACAGGCCCCGCCAGCGGCGCAGAATGTGGGACATCTGCAGACAGGCCTGACCCACCGTGGGGGTGTAGACGATGGGCAGCATCTCTTCCAGGTAGCGGGTCAGGACGGCGTAGAAGATGGTCTCGCTGCGGTCCAGCAGTGCCATCATCATGACGTATTTGTCCAGGTCGGTGGTTTTACCCTTGAAGTGCCCGTAGTTTCGCGCGATCTGGTCTTCCAGGGTGCCGACGGTATCGGGCATTAACCCGGAGAGGTATAATTCCCGCCGCTCTTCCTTGCTGAAGGCGTAGCCCTTGTTCAGCAGCGGATCGGACATCAACTGGTAGCTCTTGCAGTAGACCTCGTAGTACACTTCCTGCGTCAGCGGGTCCATGCGCATTTCGAAGCGTTTCATCAGCGGTTCTCCGGAACTTGACCGAGGTAAATAGGGGCGGCATTCGTCAGCCGGCAAACAACGGCCGGCGGAGTATGTTCATTTATTCACAAGGATACCCCAATATACTGCGGAAATTCGGCCTTGTCAACTAAAATCTCCGGGGGTTGTGATGGACAAAGATGTTAAAGTGGTAACAGTTCGTCTTCATCCGGGCGTAAACCTAAGCGGTCTGTTCATCCGATGAATTTACGGCAGGAACCCGGCGCTGGTGGATAATGAAATAAGTACAGACCAGGCGGAAGAGGTGGTTCCGGCATGATTCGCCTTCATGTGTTGCAGCCCGGTCGTCTGAACCGGGCTGCGTCACTGGTGCGGGTATCGAAGCCAAGATAGCATGCATTTAACAGGACTACAACACCCTGGGCGCCAGCGCCCGCCACAGGCCCACGAGGTAGGCAATCCCGGGCAAAATGAACCACACCGGGTCCCATTGCGAGGACACCGGCACGACGCTGATGAAGAGCAGCTCGGCCAGCGCCAAGCCCCCGGCGAGGCGAAACCAGAGGTCCTCCAGAATGACCGGCCGGGTGCCGGTCGGCCGGGCACGCACTTTCCAAATGGGGCTGCCGGTGATGACCAGGTAGAGGGGGTAAAGCGAGTACAGCAGCAATTGCGCCAGAGAGAGGGTCGCAGGGGCATCCATGTTCAGGCCTATCGGTCCAGGAAAGATCGCACCAGCGCCAGAGCGAAAACGCCCCCGGCGGCCAGCAGCAGGGCCAGACGCAGTTCCAGTGAAGCTTTAAGCAGATCGGCCATACTGGCGGCCAGCAGGGTAATTCCGGCCACACGCCACCAGCCGCCTTCCAGGATCACCGGACGGCCGGCAGGCCGATGGCTGACGGGCAGGATCGGGCTGCCGGTGAAGATCAGCCAGAGAGACAATACCGCTGCAGCCAAGGAAAACATCGCCGCCTATTCCACCGCCCGGGCCGGCGGCGGTTCTTTATGGGTCTTGACAAAGCGCTTCCACTTCAGGCTCTTTTCCCCGAAATTGAATAGCAGGCCGGTCTCCATCTGGTAGGCGTGGAGGTCATTGATCATCGCCGTCAGGTGGTACTGATCCAGCGCCGGGATAGCTTTCAGGCATACCATGACGCGCTCTTCCACCAGGAAATCCGCGTGGCGCGCGCCCACCTCGATCTCATCGTAGAGGATGGGTTGGTCCACGTCGCGGCTGAAGGCCAGTCCCGCTTTCTCCAGTTCCAGGGCCAGGGCTCGCTGGTAGATGATCTCCTCGAATCCCCATCCCAGTATGGAATGCACGGTGCGGGCGCATTCCACGATCCGGTCGGTCAGATCCGCCGGTTTGGCGATCGGTTCGTCCTCCATGAAACTGCCCTCCAGCTTGGGGAAAACGAAAAGCGGGGGAATGCCCCCCGCGGATGGTATTTTACTGCATAACATGGAATAATGCAAGGAGAATTGGAGATATTTTCCATCAGGGGCCGCAGGAAGCGGCTCGCATTCCCCTCCGGATACCGCATATTAATACCGGCGGTGGCATAAATAGTCAAGGGCGCGAAACGATCGCGCCCTTATTTTTCCGATTCATTAAACCAATCTCATCCGCACCGCGTGAATCCGCACGAATGGCAGATCAGGCACCCCTCCTCCATGGCGATACGATCACCGCAGTCGGGGCACTGGTCGGGTATTTCCGCCAGACCGGTGTCCTTCACCCGGACGCCGGGCTTGGGCACAGAGGCGGCCACCGTGGGTTCCGGCCGGGCGGCGCCCGATTCCTTCTCCAGGCGCTCGGTGCGGCGTTCCATGTAGCGCTCCATGGCCTTGGCGATGGCGTCGGGCGCGGAGGTGACCAAAGTGCCGTTCTCCCACATGGGATTGGGCCCGGAAATGCCCTTCAGTTGCTTGATGATGCTCTGCGGTTCCACCCCCGAACGCAACGCCAGGGAGATCAGCCGGGAGATGGCTTCCGACTGCGCCGCCAGGTTGCCTCCCGCTTTGCCGATCGAAGTGAACACCTCGCAAATGCCCTGGTCGTCCTCGTTGATGGTGATGTACATGGGTCCGTCGCCGGTGTTGATGCGCTCGGTCATGCCGTAGGTCACGGCCGGGCGCTTGCGGGGAGTCCGCTTGGCGGTGACCTCCTCCCCACCCTTCTTGGCGGCCGACGTGCCCCGGTGCAGCACCTGCTCCTGGCGCGACCCGTCGCGGTAGATGGTCAGCCCCTTGCACCCCAGGTCGTAAGCCAGCAGGTAAGCCCGCTTGACGTCCTGCACCGTAGCGTTGTGGGGGAAGTTGATGGTCTTGGAGACGGCGTTGTCGGTGCACTTCTGGAAGCTGGCCTGCATGCGTACGTGCCATTCGGGCGTAATGTCGAAGGCAGTGACGAAAATGCGGCGCAACTGGGAAGGCACTTCCGGCACCTCTTCCAGCGATTTGCTGGCGGCGATCTTTTCCAGCAACTCGTCCGACTTCAGCCCCGCGCGCGCCAGGGCATGCTCGAAATGGCGGTTGACGTAGAGCAGTTCCTGGCCGTCCATGACCTTCTTCACGTACACCAGGCTGAAGGCCGGTTCGATACCCCCGGAACAGTCCGCAATCATGGACAGCGTGCCGGTGGGCGCCACCGTGGTCACGGTGGAATTGCGGATGGGGGTCTCGAAGGTGGAGGCGGCGAAGTTGGGGAACGGGCCGCGTTCTTCGGCCAGGTCTTCGGAGGCCTTATGGCTCTTCTTCTGAATGACGGCCATCACCTCTTCGCCCCGCTGGATGCCCTCAGTGGAATTGTAGGGAATGTTCAGTTGAAAGAGCATATCGGCGAAGCCCATCACCCCCAGGCCGATCTTGCGGTTGGCCTTGGTCATGGCTTCGATCTGGGGCAGCGGATAGCGGTTCACCTCGATGACGTCGTCCAGGAAGCGGACGGCCAGGCGCACGGTGCGTTCCAGCTTGTCCCAGTCAAAGACGCCCTCCTCCGACACCATGTGATCCAGGTTGATGGACCCCAGGTTGCACGACTCGAAGGGCAGCAGCGGCTGTTCGCCGCAGGGGTTGGTGGATTCGATGGCTCCCACGCCGGGGGTGGGATTGGAGCGGTTGATCTGGTCAATGAAGACCACGCCCGGTTCGCCGTTGGACCAGGCATTTTCCACGATGCGGTCGAACAGCTTCTCCGCCACCACCTGCTTGATGACATTGCCGGTGCGGGGATCGCGCAGATCGAACTTCTCCCGGTTCTTGACCGCGTCCATGAACTCGTCGGTCACGGCTACGGAGATATTGAAGTTGTTCAGCGCGCTCTCGCCCCTCTTACTGTTGATGAACTGCTCCACGTCGGGGTGGTCAACCCGCAGAATGCCCATGTTGGCGCCGCGTCGGGTGCCCCCCTGCTTGACCGTCTCAGTGGCCGCGTTGAACACGCTCATAAAGGACACCGGTCCGGAGGCCGTACCTGCGGTGGACCGCACCATACTCGCGCGGGGGCGCAGGCGGGAAAAGGAAAAACCGGTCCCTCCGCCGCTCTTGTGGATCAGGGCGGTGTACTTCAGCGCGTCGAAGATGCCGTCCATGCTGTCTTCCACCGGCAACACAAAGCAGGCGGAAAGCTGGCCCAGGTCGCGGCCCGCGTTCATCAGCGTGGGGGAATTGGGGAGGAAGTCAAGAGAAGCCATCAGGTTGTAGAATTCCTCTTCAATTTCCTCAAGCTCGAGGTCGGTCAGCTCCGGGTTGAAAATCCGTTCCGCCGAGGCGATGTGGCGAGCCACCCGGCGGAACATCTGCTCGGGCGTCTCGATGGGTGTGCCGTTCTCGTCCTTGGCCAGATAGCGGCGCCGCAGCACCGCCAGGCAGTTATCGCTGTACGTGTACTCGCGGGGACGTTCCGGCGCCGCACGGTGCAGCGTCTCCGTCTCTGCGCTGGTGTTCACCACGGCTTCGTGCTTCGCACTCTTGCCGTTCCCGCCCTGTGCCGCCTGCCTCGCATTGGTGAATAGATCCCCTCCGTTTTTGGGTCCTTCCATTCGGGATAAAGACATGGTAACTCCCTGTATGTGGTCTGTAGAATTAAACTAATATAAGGCTTTTGAGGTTTCCAGTCAAGGGGTATTTTGCCGCAATTCGTTGGGACTTGAACATCTGTATATACAACGCGTGGTAAGCATCCGCGTTTAGGAAGTGTTACGGAAGAAAATGGGAATCGAGGGCGCAAGGGGAATATATTGGATTTAGCGCAACTGGAAAGCGAAAGGAGTTGTGTCGTGTTGGCCTGGGCGATTTTCCTGGGAATAATGGCATGAATAAATTATTGCTCCCCTCTGACATCGCCCGGGAATTCATTCCCGGGCGGGGCCGGGGACGCGTCGCGGCCATTCCCGGGCGGGGCCGGCGTGTACATAAGATTTCGTCACGCAGGGGGCTTCTCCCTCACCAACTCCGGCATCACCTCCCCCGCCTTGCCACGGACGATCCAGTCGGCCAGGTCATCGGCCGGAGTAGGTTCGTCGTTGACCAGGGCCAGGCGAGCGCCGGAGGTCTTGGCGATCAGGGGAATCTGCGCCGCGGGGTAGACCACCAGCGAGCTGCCGATGACCAGCAGCAGCCGGGCGCGGCGGGCCAGGTCGTGGGCTTCATCCACAGCCCGGGCGGGCAGCATCTCCCCGAAAAAGACGATGCCCGGACGCAGGACCCCGCCGCACTCCCCGCAGCGCGGCGGCAGTTCTTTTTCCAGGGCGGCTTCAGCTTCAGCCAGGGCGTACTCCCGGCCACAGTCCAGGCAGGAAAAGCGGCGGTTGGACCCGTGCAACTCGATCACCCGCCGCGACCCGGCCGCCTGGTGCAGGCCGTCAATGTTCTGAGTGATGACCGCCTCCAGCAGGCCGCGGCGCTCCATTTCGGCCAGGGCGGTATGCGCGGGATTGGGCCGGGCCTTGTGCAGCAGATCCCGGCGCACGTCGCGGAAGAAGCTCCAGTAGTAGGAGGGGTCGGTCAGGAAGTAGTCAATGGCGGCGTACTTGTCGGGGTCGTACTGGGTCCAGAAGCCGCCGGTACCGCGGTAGGTGGGGATGCCGGATTCGGCCGAGACTCCGGCGCCGGTGAAGGCCACCACGCCTCCGGCGGCCACGGCCTCTTTCAGGCCGGCCATCAGTATGTCATTGGATTTCATAGATCGGGGGAAGGGTCACAGGGAGGGTTTTAGTCTACCCCCGAGGATACGGGAAAAAAGGTGGCGAGGCAAGAGGTTTTTGGGGGAGGTTTTGATGAGGAGCGACAAGGGTGAAATGAAATAGCAGAGGGCAGGATAGGCACTTGTCCGTCTCCCGACGGATTTCTGCCTGTCGGTGGGACAGACATTCTTGTCTGTCAGTGGTACAGGCATTCCTGCCTATCCCTCCCATAGAAAAGGGGCGGCCACGCCGGGCCGCCCCTACAGGCAACGAACGATCAAAGACGAACGGCTATTTCACCAGCACCGCCTTCTGAGTCAGCGTCTTCCCGCCCGCCTCCAGCCGGTAAAGGTACAGCCCCGTAGCCAGACCGGAAGCGTCCCAGGTGACCCGGTGCCAACCGGCTTCGAAGCGGCCGTCGGCCAGCACGGCCACGGCCTGCCCCGCGGTGTTATAGACGGTCAGGCGCCCCCGGCCCGCTTCGGGCAGGGCGAAGTGGATTTCGGTCGAAGGATTGAACGGATTGGGGAAATTCTGCGACAGGAGGTATTCCTGCGGCAGCGACACGACGGGGCTCGTTCCTCCGACCTCTCCCGGGAAGGGTTCGCCGGTGCAGGCCCAGTCGTGCACCATCGCTTCCCCGTCGCCGGAGAGTTTGGTGTAGGTGAAATAACTGGAATCCCACTTCACCCCGGAAGCATACTGCCCGGTGTAGCCCACGTAGGTATACGTCCCCGCTGCGGCGGTGGACGGCACGTTCTGGAAACGGCTGCGGGTGACGTTGGCTCCCGCAGGCATGCCCACGGTCACCGGCCCCAGCATGGGCCCCTGCCAGGTACCGCCGGGAATCTGCTGCATGATCCAGGCGTTGACCGTCTGGTACATCCCGGAGACGTTCGCGAGCTGGGCGTTGTAGGTGAACTGCCCGCCGCCGGGGGGGATCTGAATGGGGGCGCCCACCGGCGTCAGAGTGATTTCCACCGGAGCGCCCGGCCCGCCGACGGGGGTCAGGCTGGCCGCGCTCAAGCGCACTTCGTCCAGGAAGCCGCCGTCGCGGGTGACGCTGGCGTCGGTCCACAGGCGGTAGCGCAGGCGCAGGGCGGTGGCGGACCCGGCGTAGGCCGACAGGTCATGGCTTTCCAGTGACCATCCGTCCTGGCGGCTGTTGTGCGCCGCCACCGGGGTCCAGTTCGTGCCGTTGGTGGACACTTCGGCGAACAGGGTGTCGTAGTTGGTTTCGCAGTTGAAGCGGGTGCGATAGGACAGGGTGGCGAAATCGAAGTCCGCCAGGTTGACGGTATTGTTGTAGGTGCAGGAGATGTTCAGGCTGCTGCCGTAGCTGCCGCCGGGGCTGTCGGACAGCGATTGGCTGCCGGAATAGGCATTGCCGGACAGCCCCCAGGTTCCCTGTGGCGTCCAGGCGCCCAGGCCGGTTTCGAAGCCGTCGTTGACCAGGGGCTGCGGGCCGTAGAGCACGAAGGGGGCCATGCCCGACGTCAGCACCACCGGAATATCCACCAGCGCCCCGGTCAGGAACGATCTGACCCGCAGGGTGTATTCGCCTTCGTACACGTTGGGGAAGGAGAAAATCCCCATGGCGTTGGTCACGGCGGTGTCGTAGGGGGTGTCCAACAGGATCAACTGGGCGCTCATGTATCCGCCCCCCACGTTGTGAATCGTGCCGTAGAAATTCATCAGGTCCGCCGGTTCCAGGGCCGCGTCCACCCGGGTGGGAGCCCCCTGGGCCACCGTCACGCCGGTCACGTGCTTGGGCCAGTAGCCCCAACTGGCGATATCCACATTGTAGGTCCCCGGCATCAGGGGATAATGCCAGTCGCCCACGTCGGGATCGGTGAAGACGGCGTGGTCGTCGCGCCCCTGGATCATGACCGTGGCGTCCAGCGGCTGACCGGTCAGGGTATCGGTCACCAGCCCGCGCAGGCCCCGGTGCGCGAATTGCATGTAGTTCAGCATGGACTGCCGGTTATCGTTCCAGAAGCCGGGCAGGGTGGTGGCGGAAGGCCATTTGATGGTGGAAATCTCCATGGTGATGTCCATGTCCCCCATCCAGTGGTAGCTCCAGTCCTGCAGGCCGCCGTTCAACTGGTACCAGTCCACCCCGTTGACCGTGCCGTGGAAGAACCCGCCGCTGTTGTTGTTCCACATGGGCAGGTTGGTGGCGGTATAGGTCAGGGCCGATTCCGAGATCCAGTCGTTGTTGTCAGTCAGGAACTTGTTGGCCTGGGGATCCCAGCAGGCATCCCAGGGGTAATTGGCCACCAGGGCGCCGCCGTGGAAGTTGGCCGACATGACCGGGTAGTGGGCGAAGCCCCAGTTCATGACGTCTGCCGTCTCGATCTGTCGCCCGGCGGTGGTGTTGACGGGGTCGTCCACCCGGTCGGGGAAGTTGCGGTTCAGGTCCACTCCGTTGGCGTTGTAGCGGCTGCCGGCGGCGGTGCCGTCGGGGTTCATGGACGGCAGGATCCAGATCTCGGTGTCGTCCACCAACTGGGTAACCTGGGGGTCAACGCCGTAGTTGCTCACCAGGTGATTGATCAGGTACATGCACATTTCCTTGCCCACCACCTCGTCGCCGTGCATGGCCGCGACGTAGCGGAATTCCAGCTCGTCCTCTTCGGCCGCCACGTTATCGGAGATCTTCATGAACCACAGCGCCCGCCCCTGCACCGTGGGGCCGATGTTGTACAGTTGGCAGAGGCTGGGGTGGGCCGCGGCGAGGCCTTGCAGCTCGGCCACCATGGTTTCGTAGGTGTGGTAGTCGTCGGTTTCGTCCAGCACGCCGGCGGCGCGTTCGGCCTGCCAGCGGAGGAAGCCTTCGTATCCTTCGTTGGGGATGGCCTCCAGCCGGTAGCCCAGCGAGCGCAGCAGGTTGACCTCATCGAGGTTCAGGTAGACCTCCACCGTGGGCCGGCCCTCGGCCACCGAAGCGCGGTCCACCTCCAGGTTCAGGGCGGCCAGTTCGCGCAGGGCGGCTTCATCGGGCAGATGGACCCGGTGCGGAGTGCGGTCGAAGAAGCGGGTATCGGCGGCCTGGGCAGCAAGGCTCAGCAGGCCGAGGGCGAGAAGAACGGTAAGAACAAGACGCGGCATGGCTCCTCCGAGCGTTAAGAGCAGTCAGGGAAGGGGTTGGAAGGATATAATATAGCAAAAGAAACGGGGGAAGGCAAGAGGAAAGTCTGGCGTAGAAAGAATTACAGGGTGATGACAGTACCGTTTGCAGGAACGGAAAACCCGGCTCGCGACTGAGTCGGGTTTTCGCTTTTTTCCATCCCTCGACGATCTCACGCCGGGACCTGCTCCTTTTTCTCCCGGTCCCAGTGCCGGTGACGGGCAATGGCGAAAGTGAATTCCTGTTTGAATTCGTCCATTTTCCCGGTGTTGCGGGTGGTAACCACGCCCATGTCGGCCACTACCGGTCCGTTGGGATCGGCGCCGGCAATTTTCACTCCGGTGATGCTGGAGGCCTCCAGCAGCATGCACCCTTCGCCGTTGGCTGCGATGGGCTTGCAATGCTTGTATGCCTCACTGACGAAGTGCAGGGCGTAACCCTGTTGCTTCAGGGTATCCACGTGTTGGCCGCCGGGGATGTACACCGCGTCGAACACGATGGAGCCGGTGGTGATGTAGCTCTTATCCACCTCCATCTCCTGCCCGTCCGCCGCCTTGACCATGCCCAGGTGCTGCGAGATGATCTGGGCTTTGGCCCCACCGTTCTTCAGGGCTTCCTTCACCTGCATGACTTCGTCGTGATTGTACCCTTCGGCCAGCAGCACCGCCACCTTTCGGGATTTTATGGTATCCTTAACCGTGTTCTCCTGGCTCAAGTTGGGGGATTTCTTCGTCCCGCCGGTGGGCCCTTTCTGCGCCGGGGGAGGCACGCCGATGCCATCGGCCACGCGCACGGCCATGTCGCCGTCCACATTGTTGAAAAGCTCCACCACTCGCTTGCGGATTTCGGGGTCCATAACCTTGCCCAGTTCGAAGTGCAAAGCCTTGATGATGTGCTCCTTTTCCGGGTCGGACATGCTGTTCCAGAAGAGCCTGGCCTGGCTGAAGTGATCGTTGAACTTGTCACTGCGGTTGCGGATCTTCTGCCCTTCCACCTTCTCCATGTAGTGCTCGTAGCCACCCTCGTCCACCGCCGCCGGGCGTGGTTTGTTGTCGCCCAAAGCGTTGGGGAAGTAGCTGATCTCCCCGCGATTAATGGTGGTGCGGTGATAGCCTTCGCGCTGGTTGTTGCTGATGGGCGCCACCGGCCTATTGATGGGAATTTCGTGGAAATTGGGGCCACCCAGGCGGATCAATTGTGTATCCAGGTAGGAGAACAGTCGCCCTTGCAGCAGGGGATCGTTGGAGAAGTCAATCCCCGGCACCACGTTGGCGGGGCAGAAGGCCACCTGTTCGGTTTCGGCGAAGAAATTTTCCGGATTGCGGTTCAGGGTCATCTTCCCGATCCAGCGAATCGGCACGTCCTCTTCCGGCCAGATCTTGGTGGCGTCGAGGATGTCAAAATCGAACTTGTGTTCATCTTCCTCTTCCAGCAGTTGCACGCCCAGCTCGAATTCCGGGTAATCTCCCATCTCGATGGCTTCCCACAAGTCGCGACGATTGAAGTCGGGATCCTTTCCCGCGATCTTCTGGGTTTCATCCCAGGTCAGGGAATGGACTCCCAGCAGCGGCCGCCAGTGGAATTTTACGAAGCGGCCCTTGCCTTGGGCGTTGACGAAACGGAAGGTGTTGACCCCGAACCCTTCCATCATGCGGAAGCTGCGGGGCAGCGCCCGGTCGGACAGCAGCCACATCATCATATGGGTGACTTCCGGCAAGTTACCGACGAAATCCCAGAAGGTGTCGTGGGCCGCCGAAGCCTGGGGCATCTGGTGGTGCTGTTCGGGCTTGATGGAATGCACCAGGTCGGGGAACTTGATGGCATCCACGATGAAGAACACGGGGATGTTGTTGCCCACCAAGTCGTAGTTGCCCTCTTCGGTGTAAAACTTGGTGGCGAAGCCGCGCACATCGCGCACGGTGTCCGCCGAACCCCGGAACCCCACCACCGTGGAGAAACGGACGAACACCGGGGTTTTCTTTCCGGGATCCTGAAGAAATGCCGCCCGGGTGTACTCCGTCATCGGCTCATACACTTGAAAATAGCCGTGTGCCCCCGACCCCCGGGCGTGCACCACTCGTTCAGGGATGCGCTCGTGGTCGAAATGCGTCAACTTTTCGCGGAAGTGAAAATCCTCCAGCAGAGTTGGCCCGCGGACTCCGGCCTTAAGGGAATTATCGGTGTGGCTGACGCGCACCCCCTGATTCGTGGTGAGAAATTCCCGTTCCGGATCCTCGCGGACTTCGTCCAACTGATCCTGCTTGCTATTCTCGTCAATAGTCCTTCTGTCGCTCATGGCTAGGAGCCCTCCTGATATATAGGGTTTATGTCATGAAAGGTATGTGCCGGCAAATCCCAAGGAATATCTGTGGGAAGAGGGCGGGATGGTGTGCTCCGCAGGAGGTGGAATATCGAAGGTGTACGAAATCAAGAGGGAGTACGGCAGGGTGGATCTAAAGTTGGCAAGCGAAAGATCAGCCAACCTCCTCCCCCCTCCCCCGTATCACCCTCATCTTGTGAAGCATTTCCCGCAGTATTACTTCGGAAAGGAGACCGCCATGAGGCCCTTTCGTGGTTTGATCGCTGGATTATTCATTCCCCTGTTGCTGCTTTCCGGCTGCTATTTCATTCGCGGCACCGAAGGCGGGGGCCAAGCCGAGTTCGACGCCCCCCGGGACATTGACCCCGACGACGTCGCCCTGCCGGAAGGCTACCGCATCGAAGCTGTGGCCGCCAACCTCACCTACCCCACCGGCGTCGCCTTCGACGACCAGGGAGGCGTCTACGTGGTGGAATCGGGCTATTCGTACGGCGAGGACTGGACTGAACCGCGCCTGCTGCAGATTGGCGACAACGGCCAATTCCGGCAGATCGCCCGGGGGGACAGCGACGGCCCCTGGACCGCGGTCACCTTCCATGACGGCGACTTCTTCATCTCTTCGGGCAATGTGCTGCACGGCGGGCGCATTCTGCGGATTTCACCCGACGGCCGCATGCGGGCCATCGTGGAAGACCTGCCCAGCTACGGCGACCACCACACCAACGGCGCCACCGCCGGGCCGGGCGGCTGGATCTACTTCGGCCAGGGCACGGCCACCAATTCCGGCGTGGTGGGCCCGGACAACGCCGAATTCGGCTGGCTGCACCGCTTCCCCGGCTTCCACGACATCCCGGGCCAGGACATCGTCCTCTCCGGCGTGAACTATACCTCGGAGAATCCCCTGACGCCGGAGGATGACGAGGTCACTACCGGGGCTTACGTACCCTTCGGCACCCCCACGGAACCGGGGCAGGTCATCCCCGGGCGGCTCCCCTGCAACGGTTCCATCATGCGGGTGCGGCCTGACGGCAGCGGCCTGGAACTGGTGGCCTGGGGATTCCGCAACCCCTTCGGCCTGGCTTTCACCGCGGACGGGCAGCTCTACTGCACCGACAACATGTACGACCTGCGCGGCAGCCGCCCCCTGTTCGGCGCCGGCGACCTGCTGTGGAAGGTGGAATCAGGCAAATGGTACGGCTGGCCCGACTTCCACGGCCATCACAAGCTGACCATGGACGAACGCTACAAGCCCCAGGGCGACGACCCGGTGCAGGCGCTGCTGGCTGAACCGCCCAACGAACCGCCCGACCCGGCCGCCATCCTGGCGGTGCACTCTTCCT
Organism: Candidatus Zixiibacteriota bacterium; assembly: GCA_003599535.1. Classification (GTDB taxonomy): domain Bacteria; phylum Electryoneota; class B3-LCP; order B3-LCP; family B3-LCP; genus SURF-9. The sequence goes on from QZKQ01000124.1 coordinate 47,531, forward strand.
CGGATGGTTTCGACTTCTCCCGCAATCCGGCCTTCGGATATGTAGGCCAGGCGTTCATCGCCCAGTTGGGGGATGAGACGCCCGGCACGGGCAAGGTGTTCGATCCGGTCGGTTTCAAGGTCGTGCGGGTGGAGGTGGATGAAGGCATCATCCACGACTTCGCCGTCAACCGGGGGGATCACAATGGGCCGGCTTCATTCCTGAACCGCGGCGGCCTGGAACGGCCCGTGGCCTGCCGCTTCGATCCTTCCGGCACGGCCCTGTACGTGGTGGACTTCGGCGTCCTGTTGCAGGACGAGGCGGGGCCGCATCCCCAGCCCAACACCGGAGTCCTGTGGCGCATCACGTCGGCGTCCCACCAACGCGATCAGGCGGGGAGGTGAGCATGAAAGCCTATCACATGGCGCTGGCGGCCGCCGCGCTGATCCTCCTGTCGGGATGCGGTTCCGGCCGCCGCACCGAACCGCTGCGCGGCCCGCTGCAGATCGAATCCCAGGAGGTGGCCCAGGGGCAGAAGCATTTCATGGACCATTGCCACCAGTGCCATCCCCAAGGTTCGGGAGGGGTGGGGCCATCCATCGTGGACAAGCCGCTGCCGGACATTGCCATCCGCACGCAGATTCGCCAGGGGGTGGGGGCCATGCCCGCCTTCAGTGAAGAGCACCTCAGCGATTCGGCAGTAGACCAGATTCTCGCCTACATCAACGCGCTGCAGGATAACGAATAACCGTCGAGTCCCCGCCCTACCGTGGCGGCTGGGGAAGCCTTCGACGACGGCCGGAGCGACCCTCCGGCCGTTCTTCTGCTTCCACCCGACAAGGCGAAAATATCAGCATGAAGCCCACAATATCTCTTGACTTCAGGTCAAAAATGGAGTATATTGCAATGGCTCTCTGACGCACTGATTCGCTTCCACCTGCGACGATCATGGGGGATCATTCATAGTCACCTACATTAGCCCGAGGAGGTAGCGATGAGAGTTTGGCATTCCTGTATCATCTTCGGCCTGGCGGCGCTGCTGCTGGGTCTCTCCCCACAGGCATCCGCCCAGATTGTCCAGAGCGGCAACTTCATCCTGGACCTGGCGCAGGCCCAGGGCCAGAATCCCCAGGGCGTCATCCTGGAAACCGACGTCGAGCTGCTGTCCAACACCGGCTTCGAGACCGGCTCATTCCCACCCTGGACCCACGACGGCGCCTGGACCATCTCCACCACCACTCCCCACACCGGCACCTACTGCGCTTACGACGTCGGCAACCACTGGGTGCGCCAGGAAATCACCCCCACGCCGGCGGACCAGATCGTCTCCGCCACCCTGTGGATGCGGCAGCCGGAAGACCAGATTTCGGCCATTGATTTCTTCTACAGCAACGGCACCTATTCCGAGGACTTGATCTGGCCGACGCCCAACTGGACGCAGTTCAACGTGACCAGCTTCATTGATCCCGGCACGGTGGTTACCGCCATCCGCATCTGGGGGTACTCGGGCGGCGGCGGCCTCCCGGATGAAACCTTCATTGATGACGTCTCCATCCAGACCGCGGGCGGCATCCCCAATGTCCAGGTGACGCTGACACCCGTCAACCCGCCCATTCAGATCCCGGCGGGGGGCGGCACCTTCACCTTCTCGGCGCAGCTTCAGAATCTATCCGGCGCATTCCAGTCGGTGAACGCCTGGATCATGCAGCAGACTCCCTCGGGCGTGTGGCAGGGGCCGCTGCTGGGACCGCTGGTGATTGACATGCCGGCGGGCGCCAATGTAACCCGGGAACGCTTCCAGAATGTCCCTTCCACTGCCGCCCCGGGAACCTACACCTACTGCGGATTCGTGGGCACCTACAACCCGACGGTGGTGTACGACAGCAGCTACTTCACTTACGTCAAGCTCTCCGGCGACGGGGAGACCCTGGTGGGCGACTGGAATTGCGCCGGGCAGGCTTTCCCGGGCGAAACCATCGCCGGGATCACGGAAGGCGCGGTGGCCGTTCCCGATGACGATCCCTTCGACGTGATTGACACGCTGTGGTGGACGGGCCCCATTGACCAGCATATCTTCAGCGGACAGACCCTGAGCTGGACTACGGACCTGTCCCAGATCGCCGCGGCCCGGCTGCAGATCAAGTACGGCCTGTGGAACAGCCCGGACCTGGCCATGGACGTCTATGTCAACAATAACTACGTCGGCACGGTGATCGCGGACCAGGGCTACATCTCCCCCGGCCCGGAATATGCCCTCTGGGGCATCGGCAACTATATCGTGGCAGGACCGGACGTCATCGAGGTGCGCGCCCAGACCGGCGGCGAGGCGGTCGTCGGCCACGTGGGAGTCGGGTACAAACCGTCCCTGGGTGAGGCGGTCGAGGCGCCCGCCCGCCTGAGCTTGACGCCCAACCCCTTCAATCCCACCACCACGCTACGCTTCGAGGTGCCGCAGGCCGAACGGGTCACACTGAGCATCTTCGATATCGCCGGCCGGGAGGTGGCGACGCTGGTGGACGGCATGCAGCAGCCGGGAAGCCACACGGTGACTTTCGACGCCAATGGATTGCCCTCTGGGGTCTACCTCTGCCGCCTGCAGGTCGGAGCGCAGACCACCACCGGAAAAATGGTGTTGATGAAGTAAAACGACAGATTTGCAATCAGGGCGGGCCTTGCGGTCCGCCCTCTTTCTTTTTAACCCGAGCCAATGTCAACAATTCAACAATTCAGAATTTTTCGAGGGAGTCCTTGACTTGGCGAAAAATTTGTGATATATTATCCTATCTTGCCGGATTACTCCATCACTGCGCGATCTGTACCGAGCCATAACCGCCACTCTCAACGCACCGGAGGAGACATGCGCAAAATCTTGAGCATTCTGGGCACTACCGCCTTCCTGCTGGCGCTCCTGGCCAACCTGGCCCTGGGGTACCCGCGGACCGTGATGGTGGAAGACTTCACCAATTGGGGCTGACCGGGGTGCGCGACGACCGATCCCGGTCTTCACGCTGCCCTGCTGAATGTAGGGTATACCAATAACGCGTTCGACATCTCCTATCACATGAGTTGGCCGGCCTCCAACGATCCTTTCTACCTGGCCAACACGACGGAGAATACCGCCCGGCGGACCTATTACGGGGTCAACTCCGTACCGCACATGAAGTGCGACGGGGCCACGCTGTCATATTCCACCCCGCAGCCCGGAATCCAGGCCCGGTTGGCGGTCCCTTCCCCACTGTGGATGGATCTCATCCCCCAGGTAAACGGCAGCACGCTGAACCTGACCGTCAAGGTGGTGTCCGAACAGAACATCACCAGCGGTCACGTGCTGCACATGGTATTGCTGGATCGCTACACCTACCTGCCGGCCTCGCCCAACGGTCAGCCGCATCACTACCACGCCATGCTGAAGATGGCGCCGTCGTCCAGCGGTCAGAACTTCACCGCCACAGTGGGCGACACCATGGTCTACACCGGGAGCTTCGCTCTTAGCCCCTCGTGGCTGATCACCAACCTGGACGTGTCCGCCTTCGTGCAGAACAACAGTTCGCGCGACGTGCTGCAGGCGCGCTGCGAACAGCTTCCGGTGAACATCCCCGGCCTGTATTACGCCAGCTACACCCTGCAGGACAACGGCAACAATGACGGCCGCGCCGAGCCGGGCGAGACGGCGTCCATGTTCATCACCCTGGGCAACCAGGAACCGTTCCAGACGGCCACCAACGTGGTGGGGACGCTGTCCACCACCGATCCCACTCTGACCATCACCACTCCCACGGTAAGCTTCCCCAACATCCCCAACGGCGGCACCGGCGCCAACACCAGCCCGATGCAGTTCGTGGTCAGTTCCACGGCCGCGCCGCACCCCTCCACGCTGCACCTGCACGTGGTAGCCGACCCGGGAGCGACCCAGATGGATGTGGACATCCCCATCTATATCGGCTGGCCCGATGTCCTGCTGGTGGATGACGATAATGGCGGCATTTTCGAGCAGTACTACGAGCCGGTCGTCGCCGCCTTGGGCGCCTCCTACGAGTTGTGGAATACCAGCACCCAGGGAACCCCGCTGCCCGCCAACGTCACCGGCTACGGTGCCATGATCTGGTGGACCGGATTCGTGCAGGATACCTGCATTTCGGTCAACGAGCAGAACCTGATCAATGCCTATCTGAACGGCGGCGGCAAGCTGTTTATCAGCGGGCAGAACCTGGCCGCGGGCCTGAACGTGTCCGCCCCGACCTTCCTGCAGAACACCCTGCACGCCACCTACAATGTGAACAACACCATGGTGAAGATCCTGAACGGCGTTGCGGGCAATCCGGTGGGCGACGGGCTGATCCTGAACTGCAATCCGGGCGGCACCGGATCGGGATCCTGCACCTCCCCGGACGGCATCAGCGTGCTGGCTCCGGCCAGTTCCGCCTTCACCTATCAGGGCCTGACCCATAGCGGCGGATTGACCTACTCGGGCACCAACAATTCCAAGCTGGTGCTGCTGTCCGTGCCCTTCGAAGCGATCAGCGGGCAGAGTGGATCGGCCACCCGCCAGCAGGTCCTGGAAACTATCTTTGACTTCTTCGGCTTCAGCGGACCGACGTACCCCAACGTGCAGGTGACCCTGACTCCGGTCAATCCGCCCATCATTATCCCGGCGGCCGGCGGGCAGTTCACCTACAACGCCCAGTTGCAGAACCTGTCGGGGGCGACCCAGACGGTCAATGCCTGGATCATGCAGCGCCTGCCCAACGGCACCTGGCAGGGACCCCTGCTGGGCCCGGTGAGCCTGGTCATGCCCAACGGCGCCAACGTCACCCGCAGCCGCTTCCAGAACGTGCCCGGCACGGCTGCGTCCGGCGTTTACCTGTACTGCGGTTACGTGGGGACCTACAGCCCCATGGCCAAGTGGGACTCCAGCTACTTCAACTACACCAAGACCGCCACCGACGGGGCGGAAATTCTGGTGCATGACTGGGCCAACTGGGGCGAGTCCTTTGAGGACCTGAACCTGGTGGAGACCCCGGCGGATTACGCCCTGCTGGGCGCCTTCCCCAACCCGTTCAACCCCAGCACCACCATCCGCTTCGATCTGCCGGAAGCCTCCGACGTGACCCTGACGGTCTTCGACCTGACCGGGCGCGCCGTGGCCAACCTGGTCAGCGGTCACCGCGAAGCCGGTACGCACACCGCGACCTTCGACGCCGCCCACCTGGCTTCGGGGATGTACGTGTACTGCCTGCAGGCGGGCGACTTCACCGCCACCGGCAAGATGATGCTGCTGAAGTGACGCAGTCACTCTTATCGCCTGTTCGGCGGTAGGGTATTAACTGGTGTAAAGCGTACGGGGCGCGAGAAATCGCGCCCCGTTTTATTTGCTCTGGGGATATTCGCGTGTGCCGGAGACAGCGCACCGCTCCGGAGGGTCAGCGGCGCAGGAGGAGTTGCTCCAGGAAGGCGTGCACGCGGGTGCGCATCTGCCCCGCGGCGTTGTTGGACAGGTCGTGGTCCAGGTGGAGGAAGGGAAGTCCCAGGGCTTCCTTGAAGCGCACCGCTTCGAAGCCCCAGGGATGGCAGAATTTCAGGGTTTTGAAGATGACCCCCTGAACGCCGCGGCGCTGCAGGTCCCGGGCCACGGTCTCCAGCAGCCGGTCGTTGGGGCGGCGGTGGGGGCAGAGGATTTCATCGTGGCGCACGGTCAGCAGGGCTTCGAAGGAGTCGTCCGGCAGCGGTCCCGCATCCCCCAGCGCCCGGCGGCCGGTGCACAGGGCGTCGTACACTATGGCGGCGCGGCCGTTCTCTTCCGCCAGGTCCACGATCTGGCCGTCCCCGTCGCCCAGACAGCTGCCCAGCAGCGCCAGGCGCAGCGGCGGGCGGCGGTAGGGCGAGCCGCGGTCTTGAACCCAGGCTTCGATTTCCGGCAGGCAGGAGGCGAAGTAATCCGCCGGCGTTGTCAGAAACAGGCGCGCCAGGGCCAGGAATTCCCCCCCGGATAGCGCCGGGCGCCCCTCGATCTCCCGGTCCGCCAGATCGCGCATCCGGCGCTGAATTTCGCGCCGCCGGAGGAGCGCTTCGCGTAACCTCGCGGCGTCGAAAGGCACGCCGGACCAGGCGGCCAGCTTGGCAGCCAGACGGCGCAGCTCTTCCCGGGCGAAATCGCGGGCCAGGGGGTTTTCCATGGTGCGGGGGGCGTTGAAGGTGAAGACGGGCCGGCCCAGGTCCCGGGCGACGATTTCCAGGCTGCGGCGCATCTGGTCGCAGGTGGTGGCGCCCAGGACGGCATCGGGTGGATCGGCGGTCCGGTGCAGGCCGCCCAGCAGGGATTTGCAGAAGGAGCAGGTATCGGAAGCCAGGAAGCGGCCGCCGCGCAGCTCGTCCTCGAGCCCGGCGGACAGCAGGCGCACCGGGACGGCGCCCACTGCCTCGGCCAGCTCCACCGGGGCGCCCAGGCAGATGGTCCCCACGACGGGGCGACTCCTGGGCAGCTCGCGGTACTCCCGCGCCAGGCGGTCAAGAATAGTGAGAAGTTCTATGCGGGGGGGCAATACTTCCATGGGATCGCGATTCGGAGGGCGACCTTACTTGACGAGAATCTTCTGGCGCTGTTTCTCTTCCTCCATCCACCCGTTCAGCACCGCCCAAAGCTCTTTGCGGCCGTCCTGGTTCTGGGCGGAAAAGGGGATGATATCCCCGGCGTGGGGGAAGGTCAGTTCGCCGGCCACCCGGGCCAGCGCCTGGTTGCGCTGGTTGCGGTTCAGTTTGTCGGCCTTGTTCAGGACGTAGACGGCGGGAATTTGGCTTTCTGCCAGCCATTCGGCCATTTCAGTGTCAATGGCCATGGGAGCATGGCGGATGTCCATGATCAGCACCACCCCGATCAGGGTTTCGGACTTGCGGAAGTAGCGCTCCATCTCCCGGACCCAATTGTCGCGTTCGGCCTGGGCCACCTTGGCATAGCCGTAACCGGGGGGATCCACGAACAGCAGACGATTGTCCACTTCGTAAAAAAAGAACTGGCGCGTCTTGCCCGGGGTCGAGCTGGTGCGCGCCAGGTTCTTCTGGTTCAGCAGAGTGTTGATGAGCGAGGACTTGCCCACGTTGGAGCGGCCCAGGAAGATGACTTCCGGCAGCGGGTTACGCTTCAGCTTCAGGGGGTCGGGAATCCCGCCGATGAACCGGGCTGCTATCCGTTCGCCCATGGCCGGCTATCCGTTGACGTTCAGGATGGCCCAGACCTGGTCCAGGTTGTCCACCGGCATGACTTTCAACCCCCGGCGGACCTCCGGGGAAATTTCCGACAACTGGGGCAGGTTTTCCCGCGGAATCAGGACCTTCTTGACCTTGTGGCGCTTGGCCGCGATCAGTTTTTCCGGCAACCCGCCGATGGCCAGCACTTCGCCGCGCAGGGTGATTTCCCCGGTCATGGCGATATCCTGGGGCAGCGGCTTGCCGGACACGGCGGAATAGAGCGCCGCAGCGATGGTGATGCCGGCGGAAGGACCGTCCTTGGGCACCGCGCCTTCGGGAATGTGCAGGTGGATTTCCCGGCCGCGGAAGAAGTCGTTGTCCAGGCCCAAGTGCTCGGCCCGGTCGCGCAGGTAGGAGAGGGCGGCGCGGGCTGATTCCTTCATCACGTCCCCCAACTGGCCGGTCAGTACCAATTCGCCGCGCCCGCGCATCAGGGTAACGTCAATCGAGAGGATGTCGCCCCCGGCCGAAGTCCAGGCCAGGCCGGTGGCCCGGCCCACGGTCTTCTCGCGCCGCAGATGGCGGTCGGGATACGGCGGCACTCCCAGCAGGCCCTTCAGGCCCGTCGCGGAGACGTGCACCGGAGCCTTGGTCTTGCCTTCCACCGCCATGCGCGCCACCTTGCGGCAGATACGGGCGATGTGCCGTTCCAGCTCGCGCACCCCCGATTCCCGGGTGTACTCGTCAATGATGCGGAGGAGGGCTTCCCGGGACAGGATCAACTGGTCGCCCAGCAGGCCGTTGTTCTTCAGTTGCTTGGGCAGGAGGAACTTTTGGGCGATGTGCAGCTTCTCAGTGCGCAGGTACCCCGGCAGGCGGATGACCTCCATGCGGTCGAGCAGCGGAGCGGGAATGTTCTCCTCGTGGTTGGCCGTGGTGATGAACATGACTTCCGAGAGGTCGTAGTCCACGTCCAGGTAATGATCCAGGAAGGTGGTGTTCTGCTCGGGATCCAGGGCTTCCAGCAGGGCGGCGGCCGGGTCGCCCCGGAAGTCGGCGTTCATCTTGTCCACTTCGTCCAGCAGGAAGACCGGGTTGCGGCTGCCCGCCTTGCGCATGCACTGGATGATGCGTCCGGGCAGGGCGCCGATGTAGGTGCGCCGGTGCCCGCGGATTTCCGCCTCGTCGCGCACCCCACCCAGGGAGACGCGCACGAACTTGCGGCCCATGGCCCGGGCGATGGAATGCCCCAGGCTGGTCTTCCCCACTCCGGGCGGCCCCACAAAGCAGAGGATGGGCCCTTTCATGCGCTCGACCAGCTTCAGCACCGACAGGTGCTCCAGGATGCGTTCCTTGGGCTTTTCCAGGCCGTAGTGATCCTCGTCCAGGATCTGCCGGGCGCGTTCGATGTCCAGGGTCTCCTTGCTGCGCTTGGCCCAGGGCAGGGCGCACATCCAGTCGAGGTAGGTGCGGACCACGGTGGCCTCGGGCGACAGTTCGGCCATGCCGCCCAGCCGTTCGAGCTCCTCGTAAGCCTTCTCGCGCACGTCCTTGGGCATGCGGGCCTTGCGGATCTTCTCCCGATACTCGACGAAGGGGTCGTCCTCTTCATCCTCCTCCTCGCCCAGTTCCCGCCGTATTACCTTCATCTGTTCCTGCAGGTAATATACTCGCTGCGACCGGGCCATCTTGTCCCGGGTCAGGCGGTCAATGGACTTCTCGAGCTTCAGAATTTCGATCTCTTCCTTCAGCAGCCGGGTGATGGCCAGGAACTGCTGGTACAACTCGCCGATCTCCAGGATCTCCTGCTTGCGGCGGTAATCGCACTCGATGTAGGTGCAGATGTAGTCGGCCACCTGCTGCGGGTCCGGCAGGTGTTCCACGTGCGCCACCAACTCGTCCGGCAAGCTCTGATGGTAGGTGACGTATTCCCGGAAGGTGGACAGGGAACGGCGCAGCGCCGCTTCGGTTCGCCGGCTGCTTTCCGGCAGCGGAGAAAAGGCGGTGATCGCCGCGTTCAACATCTGGTTGCGGCGGCTCAGGCGCACCACCGTGGCGCGGCTCAAGCCTTCCACCAGCACCTTGGTCATGCCGTTGGGCAGGCGCAGAATCTGGTTGACGCGGGCCACCACTCCGACGGTGTAAAGGTTTTCGGGCGCGACCTCGTCAATGCCGGGGTCCCGTTGCGCCAACAGCAGGATCCGCTTGGTGGAATCCGCGATTTCGTCCAGGACCTTCAGGCTGTTCGGCCGCCCGATCAGGAGCGGGTATACCGTGCCGGGAAACACCACCACGTCCCTCAGGGGAATGACGGGCAGTTCGGCGGGAGATTCAACGGTGCGGCGCCGATCCGGCGCGGGACTTTTAATTTTGCTTGGCATATATCTTTGCAGGACTCTCTGCGGTCGTTTGTGATGGGCTTAAGTTACCAAATTTTTGGCAGGTGAGCAAGCGTTATTTGACGCGATTGCCGTGACAACCCCGTTTTCAAAGGGAAAACGGAAGGAAACGCTTGATTTCAGGAGCAAATTGATTAGATTATGGATGTCCGGGCGGAAATGTACCGAAGCCATTCAACTTTTCCTTGCGGCGAGACGGCCATGACGGCTAATCCCGAGCAAATCATCGTTTTCACCGGGCTGGACGGATCCCTGATCCAGGCGGCAGCCGCGGACGCGCCAGAGATCCTTCCCGCCCTGGAACTGCTCCGCAGCCGGGACATTCCGCTGATCCTGACCACCATCCGCCCGGCGGCCGAAGCGTTGCCCCTGGCGCAGGGCCTGGACGGCTCCGACCCCCTGATCGTCGAGCACGGCGCGGCCATTTACGTACCGAAAGGGGCCCTGAAACTCGACCTGCAACACCAACGCGTCGAACAAGGGTACCTCATCATCGAAATCGGCCTGGGCCGCGGCGACCTGGTGGGTCACCTGGTTCACCTGCGGGAGGAATTCAACTTCCTGCTGTGGGGCTACTCGGAACTGACCCCGGAACAGGCGGCAGAGATGGGCGCCACACTCACCGGTGACGACCTCCGGGCAGCGCAGCCGTTGGAATACATGGAACCGGTCGTTTACCTGGGGCCGGAAAGCGAGCTGATCCGCGTGCAGGAAGAATTAGAAAACCGGCAACTCCGCTGGACTCCGCTGGACGGCCGGATCTTCGTGACCGGCGACCACGACCCGGGCATCGCCGTGCGTCTGCTGATCCAGTTCTACCGCGAGGCCTTTCCCGATCGTGACGTGAAGAGCATCGGCCTGGGCGACAGCATTCTGGATGCGGCCATGCTGCACGCGGTGGACCAGCCGGTCCTGGTGCGGCGCCCGGACGGCGGCTTCGACCAACGGGTGGGCCGCCGCGGGTTGCTGTTCACCAAGCACAGCGACGGGCAAGGCTGGAGTCAGGCGGTGATTGCCTTGGTGACGCACGACAAGGAGGCTTGAGCGTGCACGAACCCACCATCGCCGCGGCGTTGATCTCATTGGCACAGGAGGAAGCTGCCCGCGCCGGTCATCCCGGCGCCGCCATCACCTCGGTCACGGTGCGCGTGGGGGCGCTGCGCGCCGTGGTGGAAGAGAGCCTGCGACTGGCCTTCGACGTGTTGAAGGCGAATACCCCTCTTGAGAACGCTGAACTTATCATCCAGGGTTCCCCGGTCCGGGGAACGTGCCGCCACTGCGGCGCACCGTTCGAGCCGCCGGAAGCGATTTTCCTCTGCTCCGCCTGCGGTTCCGGTGATGTAGCCCTGGCCGGCGGCGACGAACTCGATCTCGTCACCATGATCATTGAAGGGGAATGAAACCTGCCTCTTGCTTTTTCCGCCGGAATTGGGTATCTTAATGAACTACCTGTACTGGCCTGTGGTTGTAACAAGCGAGGTCAGTACATCTCGTCCCGAGCAAAAACGGCTGTAGCTTCTGTTCAGATCAATCTGCCCTGCCAATCCAACTTATCGTCCTGGCATAGCCCACAGAAAACCAAAAACGTTACCGGGATCACCATGGAAATCAATGTCGTCCGCCATATCCTGCACGCCAACAACCAGGTCGCCGCGGAAAACCGCCGGGACCTGGCTACGCATCATATCACCGCCGTCAACCTGATGTCCTCGCCCGGCGCGGGCAAGACCGCCATCCTGGAGCGCACCCTGGAGGCGCTGCGCGGCCGGGTGCGGGCCGGCATCATCGAAGGGGACATCACCACCACCCTGGACGCCGAGCGTTTGGCCCGCTTCGACTTTCCCACCGTGCAGATCAACACCGAACCCTTCGGCGGGGACTGCCACCTGAGCGCTTCGGCCATTCGCGGGGCCCTGGCGCAACTGCCCCTGCCTGACCTCGAGCTGCTGTTCATTGAGAACGTCGGCAACCTGGTCTGCCCGGCGGAATTCGACATCGGCGAGACCGCCAAGGTCGTGGTGCTTTCGCTGCCCGAAGGCGAAGACAAGCCGCTGAAGTACCCTTTGATGTTCCGCGAATCAAAGGCATGCCTGCTGAATAAAATGGACCTGGCCACGGTGCTGGGAACCGACGTGGACCGCCTCCGGGAACACCTCCGCCGCGTCAATCCCGGCCTGAAAGTGATTCCGGTATCCGCCCGCACCGGGGAAGGCATGACCGAGTGGCTGGCCTGGCTGGATGATCTTCGAGCCGGTAAGGCATAACCCGCACCCCTGAACTACGAACACAACCATTCTTCCGGCATCCGGAGGTTCCCATGCGCGCCCCACTCTGGATCACTCTCCTCGTAATGTTTTGGGCTGCTGCCTCGACCGCTGCCACTGTCACGCACCTGGAAGTCCACCCCAAACCGGCCCGCGCCGGACAACCGGCCTGGTTCCGGGTGACGGTGGAAGACGGCGGCGCCGTCCTGCCTTCCGACCGGTTCACGATTTTCGTCCTGGGCGATCCGCTCCCGGCCCGTTACGAGGGGCGGATCGCCCGTTCTGAATCTACCGCGGACTACTTCTTCACCGCCACCGCGCCCGGGGATTTCGACTGGCGCCGGGTCCGCGTCCGCCTGGACGGGCAGGATTATCCCGCCGGGCTGGACGACCCCTACATGATCTGCGACGCCCCCTTCCGGGTTAAATCCGCCACCGCCATCCTGCCGCTTTGTGTCTCTTTCCATGATGCCGACAACGACGACGTGCAACTTCAATTCGTGGAGGTCTTTAACGACGCCACCGGACAACTGGTCGCCTCCTATCCCGTGTGGCAGTGGATTTCCGCCCCCTTCCGTTCCTTCCTGTTCGATAGTCTCACCGCCACCGCCTTCAACTGCGCCGCCGGCGACACCGCCTGGACCCGCCTGGTGCTGCACTGCGACGACCACGACTGGCCCTGGATCCCGGAAGAGTACACTTTCACCCAGCATCTGAAGGTGCGGGTGGGCCGCGACCTGCCTGCGCCGCCGGGTTGGTACTATGGCGACGTGCACACTCACAGCCGCTACACCGACAACACCTACGAGTACGGCGGGCCACTGGAAATGTACGCCGCGGCCACCCAGGCGGTGGGCCTGAGCTTCGCGGCGGTCACCGACCACTCCAGCGATTTTGACGCCGCGGGCAATCTGTGGCAAGAGATGGCGGATTCCTGCCTGGCGCATTCCACCCCCGCCGTCCACCTCTACCCCGGCGAAGAGATTACGCTGGATGACAACGAAGTCAACAACCCGGTGGACAGCCGCATCCACTTCCTGAGCCACGCCGGGTTCTTCCTCCGCGGCCCGGAAGCGCCCATCACCGGCTGCCGGGACACGTCCGAGGAATTCACCCGGCTGTCTTCCGCCCTGGAACAGATGGAAGCGGCCGGAGGGTTCGGGTACGCGGCCCATCCCTTCCAGCCCGCCGATCCCTTCGCCCAGATGTTCGGCCTGGCCATGATGCCGTGGTCGGGGGAAAATTACACCCTGGCCCGGGCCTCCTCCGCCTTCGCCGGGCTGGAATGGTGGAACGAACGCAACCGCTACCGCAGGGATGTGGATTACTGGTACGAGTTGAACCCCTTCCCCTGGCAGGACAACCCCAACTGGGGGCCGGAGAATCTCTGGATCACCCAGGGGCTGGCGCAGTGGGATTCCTTCCTGTCCCAGGGCCTGTCTCAGAACCTGGTGACGCCCGCCCTGCTGCCTCAGAAACTGTTCATCTCAGCCGGATCCGACTGCCACGGGGACTTCAACTACCGCACCTACAACGTGGATCCCATTTTCTATGACGTTCAGGCCACGGACAACGCCTTCGGCGCTCTGCGCACCGCAGTGTACGTCCCGGGGTACGGCCCCGGGCAACTGCCGCCCCTGGAGGAGATCATGACGGCCTACCGCCTGGGACGCAGCACCGCCACGGACGGGTTCTTCCTGGAAATCGGGGTGGACGTCAACGGCGACGGCGACCTGGATGATCCCGGCGACCTGCGCCAGGGCGATGACGGGGTGATCTACACCGGCCTGACGCTAAACGCAAACCTGCTGATCCGCTGGGAATCCACCGAAGATTGGGGCGCCGTGGACTCCATGACCGTCTTCCGGGGAACATGGGGCACAGGGTCGAATCCCACCGTAGCCTGGTGGGGGACGCCGGGGGGGTATACCGGACAGCAAAGCCTCCCGCTGGGCTCGGTGGCGCCGGTACCGACGGTAAATTGGATTTACTTCCGCGCCACCGCCACCGGATCCCCGCTCCCGGACGGCGCCCGGCGGGCTTTCACCAACCCGGTATGGGTGAAGGTCGAATCCGCGCCCACGGCCTCCGTCAGCCTGCAACCAGCTCAGCCGCTGGTCATGGTCCCCGCCGCCGGAGGCAGCTTTGATTACACCATCGGCGTCACCAACCACACCGCTGCGCCCGTGACCGCCACCCTGTGGATCGAAGCCGTGCTGCCCAATGGCCAGGTCTATCCCCTGCTCAGCGCCCCGCTGACCCTGCCGCCCGGCATCTCCCTGCAGCGGCTGAAGACCCAGACCGTACCCGCCGGGGCTCCGGCCGGACGGACCGT
>QZKQ01000009.1 GCA_003599535.1 Candidatus Zixiibacteriota bacterium
TCGTGCTGCTGAAATAGTCGTTAGTCGTTGGTCGTTAGTCGTTAGTAGGGGCGGCCCGGCGTGGCCGCCCCTTTTTCGCCGCTCGCCGCTCGCCGCTCGCATCTGCCCCAGCCCCGTTTACAGGGCTTTTTTAAATCCGTAGCCCAGTCGTTTACGGCTGGGCGGAGCTTGAGATTGCTTCGGCCCTTACGGGCCTCGCAATGACACTGGCGAGGGGCTGGGCGAGGGGTGGGGCTTGAGATTGCTTCGGCCGCTGAACAACGGGGTCTCGCAATGACACTACCCGGGGCGATGGCTTCGGCCCTTGCCCCGCAGGGGCTACGGCATGGTGTCCCTCGCCATGACACTGACGTTCGGAAGAAGCCCATAAGGGCTTCTGCATCGCCGCTAAGGGTCCCTTCGTCATCCCAAAGCGACTTCTTCGTCGCTCCGAAGGGGCAAGCTAAGCCCCGCCCCTACGCGGGTATTAACTCATCTCGCACCTTTTCCACTATCCGCTTCCCCACCACGCCTCGTATCGCTTAAAAATCCCCTTCAGCGCGAGGCTTTTCCATGCCTACCAACCTGACTTTCCGGCAGCAGCTCCGCACCTTCCCCCACACCTTCTGGGTGGCCAACACCATGGAGCTGATCGAGCGGCTGGCCTACTTCGGTGTGCGCGCCGTGGTGGGGCTCTACATCATGGACGCGGCGGCCCTGGGGGGGCTGGAGTTGACCCATATCCAGCGCGGCACTATCTTCACCGTCTGGGCTCTGTTCCAGACCCTGCTCCCGATGTTCACCGGGGCCTATTCCGACCGTTACGGCTACAAAATCAGCTTGCTGATCGCTTTCACCCTGAACACCACCGCCTACATCCTGATGGGGATATCCAAGAGCTACATCCCCTTCTTCGCCTCGACCCTGCTGCTGGCCACCGGCACGGCCATTTTCAAGCCGCCCCTGCACGGCACCCTGGCGCACACCGTGCGGGAAGAGAATTCCTCCGTCGGCTGGGGGATGTTCTACATGCTGGTCAACATCGGGGGCTTCCTGGGCCCCTTCATCGCCGGGATGACCCGGGTAATCGCCTGGGAGTACGTCTTCTTCGCCTCCGCCGCCATCAGCGCCCTGAACTTTATCCCTACTCTCTTCTTCCTGAAAGACTATTCCGCCGAGGTGCGCCGGGCCAAGGGTGGCGAGCCGCAGGCCGGCCCCGTGGAGACCTTCGTCAACGGCATCACCACCTTGGTGCGCGACGGCCGCTTCGTCGTCTTCCTGCTGATTTTCTCCGGCTTCTGGCTGATGTTCATGCAGCTCTTCGATACCCTGCCCATCTACATCGAAGACTGGGTGAACACTACCGACGAGGCCGATTGGCTGGCGGCCAATATTTCAATTCAGGCCCTCAACACCATCGGCTGGATCGCCACCGCGCTGTTCGCCGCGGCGACCCTATGGGCGGTGCTGGCCCGCAAGGGAGTGACCGCCTATATGCTGGGGCTGGGAGCGCTGGTCGCCTTCACCCTGAAATTGGGCTTATCTCAGGTGGTGGAATCGGCCACGGTGGAGGAGGTCATCAAGCCGGAATTCATGGTCAATATTGACGCCGGAGCCATCGTGTTCCTGGTGCTGGCGGTGTCCATGGTCACCGGCAAGATGAAACCCATCGTGGCCATGATCGTGGGCATGGCCATATCCACCGCCGGGATTCTGTTCTGCGGGATCACCATGACCGGCTGGCTGGTGGCCGTGGCCATTTTCGTCTTCGCCATCGGGGAGATGGCCTGCAGCCCCAAGTTCAGCGAGTACATCGGGTTGATGGCCCCGCCGGAAAAGAAAGCCATCTACATGGGCTATTCCAACATCCCTTTCGCCATCGGCTGGACCCTGGCGGGAGCTCTCTCCGGGGCGCTCTACGCCGTCTATTCCGACAAGTACCGGTTCGCCCGTGAATACCTGGTGGAACGCTTGGGGGTGGATCCGGCCGTGGCGCAGAACCTGGACAAGCTGGAGGTCATGCCCACCCTGGCGGGTCTTCTGGGCACCGACGTATCCGGCGCCACCCGGGTGCTGTGGGAGCTGTACGATCCGTGGATCATGTGGGTGATCTTCGCCGCCATTGGCGCGGCCGCCACTCTGGCCATGGTGGGGTATCATTTCTGGCTGGAGGCGGAACAGAAAAAGCGCGCGCCAGTAATTCAAACATAGGAAATGGATTGGAATTGACGGGCGTTTAACACAGCTTCAGGGAATCTGAACGCAGCCCATTTCCCCCAATTCCCTCCCCTGCAATCTCGTACTTGTTGAGGAAAGACAACGACAGCGGCATTCATTCATTGGGAAAGGGCTGCAACGTGGCCAAGTCAGCCAATTTGGGCTTTCCGCGGCTGGGCGCCAACCGCGAGTGGAAATGGGCCTGCGAAAAGTATTGGGCAGGCAAGATCAGCCAGGAGGATCTGCTGCAAACCGCCGACGAGCTGCGCTCCCGCCACTGGGACCTGCAGCGCGAGGCCGGCATTCAAGTCATCCCCTGCAACGATTTTTCCTTCTACGATCATATGCTGGACACCGCGGTGATGGTGGGAGCCGTGCCTCCGCGCTACGGGCTCGCCCCGGACAGCCGCGTGGATCTGGATACCTATTTTGCCATGGCTCGCGGCCGTCAGGACGATCGCGCCGACGTCACCGCCATGGAAATGACCAAGTGGTTCGACACCAACTACCACTACATCGTCCCGGAATTCGACCGCAACCTGCGCTTCCACCTGGCTTCCAGCCATCCCTTCATCGCCGTGGAGCGGGCCCGCGCCGCCGGCATCCCCGATCCCCGGCCCGTCATGGTCGGCCCGGCCACCTTCCTGCTGCTGGGTAAGGCGGTGGAGGAGGGCGTGGACAAGCTCTACCTGGTGGACAGCCTGGCGGAAGTATACGTCGAGGTGCTGCGCAAGTACCGCGAAATGGGCCTCTCCTGGGTGCAGATAGACGAACCGGTGCTGGTCACGGATCTGGATGAAGCCGCCCAGGACCTCTTCCGCCGCGCCTGGGCGCACCTGATCAAGGCCGGGGAACGCCCCCGGATCATGCTGGCCACCTACTTTGGCCCGCTGGAGAGCAACCTCGACCTGGCCCTGGCTTCCGGCGCAGAAGGCCTGCACCTGGATCTGGCGCGCGGTCCCGAGCAATTGGACGCCGTCCTGGATCGCGCCGGCGACCGCCTGACCCTGAGCCTGGGGGTGGTGAATGGCCGCAACGTCTGGCGCACCGACCTGGACCGGAGTTTGGCGCTGCTGCGCAAAGCCGCCGGCCGCCTGCCTTCCGACCGCCTGGAAATCGCCCCCTCCTGTTCCCTGCTGCACGTCCCCATGGACCTGGCCCGGGAAGAGCAGATGGACGTCGAACTGCGCGAATGGCTGGCTTTCGCGGTGCAGAAGCTGGGCGAAGTGTCCGCCCTGACCCAAGCCGTGAACGAGGGCGAAGCCGAGGCCGCTCCGGCCTTTGCCGCCTCCCGCGCGGCCCTGGTCCGGCGCCGCAGTTCCAGCCGGGTGAGCCAGCCCGAAGTCCGCCGCCGCCAGGCCGCCATCACCAAGGATCTGACTCTGCGCCCAACCCACTTCGCTGTCCGGCGCCGGCGGCAGCAGGAGGTCCTGCAGCTTCCGCTGCTGCCTTCCACCACCATCGGCAGCTTCCCCCAGACGGAGCAGATCCGTAAGCTGCGCGCGGAAGTGAAGAAGGGATCGGTTACCCCTGAGCAGATGGAAGAGGCGCTGAAGGAAGAGACCCTGAAGGCCATCCGGGCGCAGGAAGATGCCGGCCTGGACGTGCTGGTGCACGGGGAGTTCGAGCGCACCGACATGGTGGAGTACTTCGCTGCACAGATGGACGGTTTCCTGTTCACCGATCACGGTTGGGTGCAGTCCTACGGGTCCCGCGCCGTCAAACCGCCCATCATCTTCGGCGACGTGCGGCGGCGCCAGCCCATGACCGTGAAGTGGTCGGCTTTCGCTCAGAGCGCCTCGTCCAAGCCCATGAAGGGGATGCTCACCGGCCCCATCACCCTGCTTAAGTGGAGTTTCGTGCGGGACGACCAGCCCCGCAGCGTCACCGCCGAGCAGTTGGCGCTGGCCATCCGCGACGAGGTGCTGGACCTGGAGAAGGCCGGGGTGCGGATCATCCAGATTGACGAACCGGCGTTGCGCGAAGGCATGCCCCTGCGCCGCCGCGAGTGGGATGACTACCTGATCTGGGCGGTGCGCAGCTTCCGCCTGGCTTCCAGCGGAGTCAAGGACGAGACCCAGATCCACACCCACATGTGCTACAGCGAGTTCAACGAAATCATCCGCGCCATCGCCGAGCTGGACGCCGACGTCATTTCCATCGAAGCCAGCCGCAGCCGCATGGAACTGCTCCAGGCTTTCCGCGAATTCGAGTACCCGTACGACGTGGGTCCGGGCGTGTGGGACATCCATTCCCCGCGCGTGCCCACCGTCGAGGAGATAGTCGAACTGCTGCGGGAAGCCCTGCGCTATATCCCCGTCGAACGGCTGTGGGTCAACCCCGACTGCGGCCTGAAGACGCGCCGCTGGGAAGAGGTGCTGCCCTCCCTGCGGAACATGGTCGCGGCGGCGAGGGTTATCAGGAAAAGCCTGGAACAACCGGCCAGGACGCCGTTGCCCGACGTCCTGGAATCGTAAGCTCGACGATGGAAGAAAAATTCCTGCGCAAACTGGCCGCCGGAGTCGTCCTGGGCGACGGCGCCATGGGCACCCAGCTCTACGAGCGGGGCGTCTACATCAACCGCAACTACGATCACCTGAACCTGACCGATTCTCACCTGATCAAGGCGGTGCACCGGGAATACATCGAAGCCGGCGCGGAAATCATCGAGACCAACACCTTCGGGGCCAACCCCCAGAAACTGGCCAAGTTCGGCTTTTCCGAGGAGGCTTTCGCCATCAACCAGGCGGGGGCCGAAATCGCCCGGCGTTGCGCCGACGAGGCCGCCGGAGTGCTGGTGGCCGGCTCCATGGGACCGATGGGCAAACCCATCGCTCCGGTGGGGACCATCAGCGAGGAGGAGGCCTGCGCCGCCTTCGGCCTCCAGGCTCAAGGCTTGCTGGCCGGCAAGGTGGATCTGTTCATCCTGGAAACCTTCGTGGATCTCCAGGAAATCCGCCTGGCCGTCCGGGCGTTGCGCCGGCTGACCGAGTTGCCCATCGTCGCCTGCATGACCATCAATGAGACTGGTCAGACCATCTACGGCATCAGCCCCGAAGAGATCGCCCGGGAACTGTCCGCCCTGCCGGTGCAGGTCATCGGCCTGAACTGTTCCACCGGCCCCCAGACCATCTTGGAAGGCATCGTCCGCATGCGCGGTGAGACCGATCTGCCCCTAGCCGCCTTCCCCAACGCCGGGGAACCGGAGATGGTCGAAAGCCGCATCCTCTACCTCTCCACGCCCGAGTACTTCGCCGAATACACCAAGCGCATGATCCAGAACGGGGTGCAGTTCGTGGGCGGCTGCTGCGGCACCACGCCGCGGCACATCCGCTTCATGGCCTCGGCCGTGCGCGCCCTCTATCCCGCCTCCGAAAAACAGGAAGTTCTGGTCTCCACTGCCCGGGAGAGCAAGCTCGAAGCCGTGGAGGTGGAGCTGGCGCCGCGGGCCCAGCGTTCGCCCCTGGGGCAGATGCTGGACGATGCCGCCTTCCCCGTATCCTGCGAACTGAACCCGCCGCGCAGTTCCAGCGTGGACAAGATCCTGCAGCAGGTGCGCCTGTTGCAGAAGGCCGGGATGAACGTGGTCAACATCCCCGACGGCCCCCGCGCCTCGGCGCGCATGAGCCCCATGATCCTGGCCCACATCATCACCCGGGAAACCGGCATGGAAGCCATCCTGCACTACGCCTGCCGGGATCGCAACATCCTGGGGATGCAGTCGGACCTGCTGGGGGCCGGGGCCCTGGGCCTGCGCAACATCCTGGCGGTCACCGGCGACCCCCCCAAGCTGGGCGACTACCCCATGGCCACGGCCGTGTTCGACGTGGACGCCATCGGCCTGCTGCGCATCGCCGACCACCTGAACCACAGCCGCGACCTGGCCGGCAAGCCCATCACCCATCCCACGGCCTTCTTCCTGGGGGCAGGGTTCAATCCCGGCGCCATTGACCTGGCCCTGGAGGTGGACCGCCTGCACCAGAAGATTGAGGCGGGCGCGGAATACATCCTCACCCAGCCGGTGTTCGATTCGGAAAAGCTGCTGGCCGCCCTGAATAAGGCCGGAAATATCGAGGTCCCCGTGTTCGTGGGCATCCTGCCGCTGGCTTCCTACCGCAACGCCGAGTTCTTCCAAAACGAAGTCCCCGGCATGGACGTCCCCCTGGCCATCCGCGAGCGCATGCGGGCCGCCTCCGAGCAGAGCAAGGAGCACGGCATGGCCGAAGGGGTGGCCATCGCCCGGGAATCCCTGGCCGCGGTAAAGGACTACGTGCAGGGGGCCTATATCATGCCGCCCTTGAGCAAGGTGGAGCTGGCAGTGGAGACGGCCGCCATCCTCCCCGGCCACCGGGACATGGCCGAAGTGTCCCGCCTGCTGGCGGACGAGGAACCGATGAAGAAGGGGGCGTGAAGCTCTTGCCGTGCGGCAGTTCGCTGCCGCCCTGAAACGCCAAAAGCGACTCGCGAGAGTCGCTTTTGGTTTTATCTGTGTGGCTCCCCGTGCGTAACAAAAGATAGAACTTTCCGGATGGTCTTCCTATTCCCGCTACGAGAAGCCAAGCCATTGTTATACAAGAAGCAGCGGAAGGTGAGGCGAAATCCGGTGGAACGGGCGCGGGAATGGCGGGCGATGCTGGACAGCGGCAAATTCCCCAACCGGGCGGCCCTGGCACGGCACCTGGGGGTTAGTAGAACTCGAGTGACTCAGGTCTTGAACCTGCTGCGGCTGGATTCTTCGCTGCTGGAGATGGTGGCGGATTTGGGAGACCCGCTCCCCCGATCTACGCTGACCGAGAGAGAACTGCGCCGTTGTCCGGAAGATCCGGGTGAGCAACGGCGCTGGGAAGAACTACTTAGAAAAAGATGTGGAAAAAGGGCTGAGTAGACGGTTAAATGATCTTCCGTTACTTCAGAATCGTCAGTTTCTTCGTCACCTCTTCCCCCCCCGCCTTCAGTCTGACCAGATAAACCCCCGAAGCCAAACCCTTCGCTTCCCACTCCAGCGTATGGCTCCCCGCCTCCATCCGCCCCGAGGCCAGGGTGGCGACGCGGGCGCCCTGGAGATTGTACACGGCCAGATCCACCTCCTGGGCGAAGGGCAGTTGGAAGGAGATGGAAGTGGTGGGGTTGCCGGGTTGGGGGGACAAGGACAGATCCATGACCCGCTGCAAATGAGGGCGGGTGTAGGGGGAGATGGAAGACGTGTCCCCGGTGGTGTTGCGGAAGCAGAGCAGACCGCCGCCCCCCAGATAGCCGCCCAGATAGTCCAGGTCCTCGTCCCCATCCACGTCGCCCCCCGTGACCATGGCCGGCTCCGGCAGATCCAGCCCCAGAAGATCTGTGTCCGCCAGCGTCAGCACCGGGGCCTGGGGGGTGCCCACGTTCTGGTACCACCGCCACGCTCCCGTGCTGATGTGCAAAAGCAGCAGGTCTTCATCCCCGTCCCGGTCCACGTCCGCCAGCTCCGGCATGATGCTGGGCAGCTCCCACAGGGGCAGCAGGCCCTGCCAGTTGGTGGTCTGCTGCACGAAGTGGGGGCTGCCGGGGGTGCCGTTGTTCTCATACAGGGCCAGCACGGTGTTGGCGGGGCTGTAGTCGAACCCTCCCACCAGGAGTTCCTCGCCGCCATCCCCGTCCACATCCCCGGCGGTGAGGCAATTGATGATGTGGCCGGTGGCTGAAGATCCCAGGGAGGTGAAGCTGAGCTGGGATCCGTTCAGCTGGGCCTGCCAGTAGTGTAGGACGCCCCCCCAACCCCCGCAGGTGACCAGGTCGGGGTGGGGATCGCCGTCCAGGTCCAGGAAGGCGCACGACCCCGGGGCGAGCAGTCCCACTAAATTGTAGGACTCCAGCCGGAAGGCCGGGCTCTGCGCTGTGCCGGCGTTGCGCAGCCACCCCAGGTAGGCGTTGGTCAGGAAGAACAGGTCCAGGTCCCCGTCCGCGTCGATATCGCACAGATCGGCTTCTGTGCTTCGCCCCGCATCGAAGGTCAGGTACTGCTGGGTGACCGGGACAAAGCTGGGATTCTGGGGTGTGCCGGTGTTTTCCCAGTAGTGCAGCGCCCCCGGGGGAGCGGGCGACAGGTCGTTGTCCTTGCCCAGGATCAGGTCGAAGTCCCCGTCGGAGTCCAGGTCGGCGAACTCGGGGGCGGCGTAGTCCCCCACGTCCAGGTTCAGCCAGTTGTCCGATACCAGGGTGAAGTCGTACTGCTGGGGCGTGCCGGTGTTGCGGTAGTACCAGACTTGGCCGTACTTGTTGCCGACGCACAGATCGTAATCTCCGTCCGCATCGAGATCGCAAAATACTGGTGAGGCGGCCTCGCCCACATCGATATTGCCGAAATTCCCACCGACCCGGGTAAAATGATAATTGAGGGAATCACCCGTATTGGCATAGTAAAACAGATGGCCCGGATTCTCCCCGCACAGCAAATCATCGTCTCCATCCCCATCCAAGTCGGCTATAGCCGCCCTTTGGCAGTAGATGCGCTCGCCTGCGGCGTCCAACAGGGTATCCGTCACTAACTCATAGAGCGGTGTGATCGGGTTCCCCACGTTGCGGTACACCGTGATGCGGGGATTGGTAAAATAGGCCACCAACAGGTCAACATCCCCATCGCTGTCCATATCCCACCCCTCGGGGCGAGAATAAAACTCCCGGGTGGTGTCCAGATGATCCTCATCCATCAACTGAAAATCTGCCAGCAAACTGCTGCCCTGATTCTCCCACCAGCTGATCTTTCCCGTGGAACAGCCTACCAGCAAGTCAAGATCGCCATCTGCATCCCAATCGTAAAAGTCCGGACAGGAGTGCACGTACCCTCCCGTCCAAGGGGTGGACAGGGTAATCCCATTCACTTCCAGCAGGATGCTGTCCCACTCCTGGGAGAACTGGTAGTCCTGCCCCCAGGCCAGGGCGGGTAAGAAGATCAGGATGATCCATCGCATGCTTTACTCCGGTAGCATTTGGGAGGGTGGAGCATTTACCCCACCCTCCCAATATAATCCTACTGCTTCATTTCAGCAAGAGCATTTTGCCCACATTCTGGTACTTGCCACCCTGTTCCAACCCTTCTGCAGTGACTTGGTAAAAGTACACCCCGGAAGCCAGCGCGGAGGCATCGTAGCGGATCTTGGGCCAGCCGGCATTCTCGGTCCCTTCATAGATTAATCCAAGGCTCTGCCCGCGAAGGTTGAACAGCTCAATCGTTACCTTCGACCGTTGCGGAAGTTCCAGGGGGATCACCGTGTCCGGGTTGAAGGGATTGGGGTAGTTCTGCCCCGGCGCAGGCGTTTGCGAGGTATGATCTTGAGAAATTATTTTCCCTTTGGGCTTGACTTTGAAGGAGAAATATAATAAATTAGTTAGTTCTAATAACGCACCAAGATTCCTCGGTAGCTCAATCGGCAGAGCGGGTGGCTGTTAACCACTAGGTTGGGGGTTCGAGTCCCTCCCGGGGAGCCAAACATACCAAGCCTCGACGGATTCCGTCGAGGCTTGTTCGTTTCCCTCTTCCACCACTCCCCCCAAAAAGAGAAAAGCCACCTCTCACGGTGGCTTTCTCCGCCATGTTACGACCGGCAACTGTATGAACGCATCAGGCGGGGATGTAGCCCAGCTTCTTGGAAACCTGCAGGGCGGAATCCATGACCATCTCGCTGTACCGGTTCACCGCGTCCTTGGGGCAGCGGAACCCGGGAGCCAGCACGTCAATCACCGCGATCACTTCGCCCGCTTCATTGCGCACGGGAGCCGCCAGGCCGCAGATCTCTTCGCCGTCTTCGGTGCTCTTCTCGAAGGCGAAACCCTTGTCGCGGATGGTATTCAGCTCCTTCTGCAGCGTGGCGAAATTGGTCTTCTCGTCCTGCAGAACCGCCTTGCGCCCTTTTTGATCCATGACCTCTTTGATGGTCTTGTCGTCCAGACTGGCAAGGTACATCTTGCCGGCGGCCGTCTGGGACAACGGCAGGCTCTGGCCCAGGTGCGAGCGCACCTTGATGGGTTTGGAAGTCATGACCTCGTCAGACACGATGAGGCGATAATTGGTCCCATCAATGATGGAGTAGCGGGCCGATTCGCCGGTGGCGTGGGCCAGCTTCTCCAACTGCGGAGCGATAACCTTGGCCGGCCGCACGTTGTTCAGGATTTTCCGTGACAACTCGAACATTTTCGGGCTGAGGCGGTACCGCCCCTTGGCCTGATCCTGCTCCACGTAGTTTTCGTGAACCAGGGTGGTCAGGATGCGGTGTACCGTGCTCTTGTTCAACCCGACGCGCTCGCCGATTTCGGAGACGCCCATGCCTTCGACGCTTTCGCAGAGTACTTCCAAAATAGCCAGCGACTTGATGAGGGATTGTACCAGGTGAAAATTGGCAGCCATTTTTCTTGGGGAGCTTCTACAAAGCTCCTGCTTGTGTTAAGGGATGGTTGTTTTTGCACTGAGAATAGTGACTTACCCCAATTGGGGTCACTGTCAATGATTACAGGATAATACTATTTCGCGCCAAAGTCAAGCATTTTATTTATTTTCTGCCAAGAAAATCAAAATGAAATGCCACCTTAGAAGTGACCCCCATCACCAAGTGGCAACATGGTATGCACCTCCCACTGAAACGGTAAGGGCGCCGCATGGTGCGGCGCCCTTGTGGTTCAGGTAGAATATCTTACTTCAACAGAAGGACCTTCTGCTGCTGCCGCTGACCCTCGCATTCCAGCCGCACCACGTACACGCCGGACGCCAGGTGATCCGCCTTCCAAGTCACCTCGCCCCAGCCGGCCTGCCGCCGGCCTTCGTGCAGCAGGGCGACCTGGCGGCCCAGGGCGTCGTACACGGCCAGCTTCACCATCCCCGAGCGTGCCAGTTGGTACTGGATGCGCACGTCCGGATTGAAGGGATTGGGGAACGGTTCCAGTAATTGGAAGGTGAGGGGCCCGGCGCCGGGCCGGACCGGACCCACCGCCACGGCGGGATCGAATACCCGCTGCATGTACAGGTTGCTGATCTTGTCCTTGCCGGAAGAGCGCTCATCCTCCCAGACCACCACCGCGCCGTGCTGGAAGTCGTTGACCGCCACCAGGCTCATCTGCTTTTCCCGCTGGTCGCACATTACGGTACCGTTGGGATTCCAGGTGCCGGGGGAATACACCTGCCCGTTCTCGTCCAGACTGGTGCCATAGGCGTCCTTCTCCGTTGCCCGGCTGTCTTCCCAGAAGATAAGGAATCCGGGATGGGAGACGTACTCGTTGCTCAGGATGACCGGCTGGTTCTGTTCCAGGGTGATTTCGCAGATGGAGACACCGTTGGCAGCGAAGAGGGCCTGCCCGTCGGGTGTGATCTTCTGCATGTAGATGTCGGCGTCGGCGTTGCGGTAGTCTTCCCAGACGATGGTGACATTGCCGTCCACGTCCTTGGCCAGATCCGGGAAGATCTGGTCGCGGTCGGTCGAGGCGATGGGCAGGCCGTCGGTGGCCCAGACGACGGCGCCGCCGGCCGTCACCTTCTGGGCGAAGAGGTCGGCGGCTTTCAGGGTGTCGGTGCCGGCGTAGGCCCGGCTGTCTTCCCACAGCACCAGGGCGGCGTTGTCTTCCAGTTCGATGATGCGGGAATTGTTCTGGATGAAGGCCGCCTGGCAGACCGGCACGTTATCGTTGCCCCAGAGCTTGGCCCCGGAACTGCTCAGGTGCTGGGCATAGATGTCATATTCCGGCCATTCCACCGTCAGGGTGTAGGCGAGGTACACGCCGCCGTTACCGTCGGGGTAGAGGTCATCCACGACCTCGTCGTCCCCCATGGTCTGGGCCACGGTGGAGGTCCAGGAGGTGGCGCCGCCGCTGGTCAGGCGCGCGGCGTAGACGTCCTTGTCGTAAAAGACATTATATTCCGTCCAGGCGATGAGGGCGCCACCACTGCCGTCCGGAACGATGTGCGGATCCAACTGCTGAAAATTGGAGGCCGCAACCTGCACGCCGCCGGAGGCCCATTGCTCGACGCCGTTGGCGTTGAACCGCTGGGCATAGATCTGTTCGGCCTGATTGGGTCGCTTGTCCTGCCATGCCACAATGGCGCCCCCGGATCCGTCGGTGCAGGCGCTCAAGCTAACCTGCGAGGCTACGTCCGCAAGCCCCGCATTGGGACAGACCGGTATGCCGTTCTGCACCAGCAGCGCGGTTCCGGTGGTGTCCACGATCTGCATATACGCCGCGTAGGCCGAAGAGCCTTTCCACTGGTCTTCCCAGAAGACGAAGATGCGGCCGTTGGACCCCTTGACCAGTTCGGCGAACTCTGCGCTGCCGGCCCAACCCCACACCAGGGTATCCCCGTTGGCGGCAAGCTGGGGCGTCCCGGAGGCGTTCAGGGCCTGGTACCAGATGCCCTTGGAACCGGTCCGCTCATCGCCCCAGGCGATGCTGGCATGGGTGCTGGTGGCGCGCACCAGCGGGTCGCTCTGGAAGCCCGTGGCGGTGCATACGGGCACTCCGCCCGCGGCCCAGCCCATGGTCCCGCTGGCGTTGATCTTCTGCGCGAAGATGTTGTCGTAGCTCTCGTTGCCGTCGCGCTGATCCATCCAGACGCAGATGGCATTGCCGGCGCCGTCGGCGAAGAGGCGGGCTTCCGACTGCTTGCTCTCGTCGTTGCAGACTACCACGCCGTTCGAGTTCCACAGCAGGGTGCCGCCGGCGTTGATCTTCTGCGCGTAAATGTCGTCCACCAGGATCGAAGCCCGGTCGTCCATCCAAATGACAATGGCGTTGCCCGACCCGTCGGCCACGATGCGCGGCGAATGCTGCGCCGACCAGTTCAGAACCATCAGCGGCCGGCCCTGGGGCGCTTCCGAATACACTTTCTGGCCCTGGGCGTTCAGGCGCTGGTAGTACAAGTCGTAAAAGCTGTCGTCGCGCTTGTCCGCCCACACGACGAAGGCGCCGCCCTGGCCGTCGGGGCAGAGCTTGGGCGATTCCTGGTTTTCCGCCGCGTCGCAGACGACCACGCCGTCGGCGCCCCAGGCCAGGGTGCCCTGCGGGGTCACCCGCTGGGCGCGGAGGTCCAGGTAGTTGGGCCAGGAGTTGTTGCGGTAATCCACCCAGGCCACGATGGCGCCGCCGGCGCCGTCGGTGTCCATGGTCATCCCCACCTGGGCTCCGGCCGCGCTGCACACCGCCAGGTCATCTGCCGGCCAGGCGGGATCCAGGGTCCCGTCGCCCAGCAGGTGCGCGGCGTAGATGTCCTCGTTGCCGTTCTTCCACTCCTTCCACAGGATCACCGTGCCGCCGGAGCCGTCCGCCACCATGCGGAAGTCGGCGGGGGTGTAGAGATCGCCATCAGACACCAGCACCCCGTTGGGATCCCACTGCAGCACACCGTTGGCGTTGACCTTCTGGGCGTAGATATCCCCCATTTCTGGATCATTGCGGTAGTCGTTCCAGATGATGATGAAGTCGCCGTTGCCGACGTGGATCAGGGCCGGATCCTCCTGGCGGTAATCCGCCAGCACGACCCTCAGACCGCCGGCCGTCCAGACTTCCTGACCGTTGGCATTGACTTTCTGGACGTACACGTCGCGATCTTCGAAGCGCGTGTCCGACCACACGTAGATGACGTTGCCCTGGTTGTCCATTTCCGCGGCCCGCTGCCATTCGATCTGGTATCCCTGGCGGATATTCAGGCCGTTGGGGGGGTCCCACATCCGGGGGTCCGCCGGGGCGGTGGACAGCACGACGGCGCAGAGCAGTGCCGTGAAGACGATGGTGTGTAACAAAGTGCGCATCTTCCGATCCCTCATCGGTTATGGCTGATCTCGATTTTTTATCTTCAGGAGGCCGGCGAATCGCGGTAGCTCGCCGGGAGGCGCGCGGTGTGGACAGAGTAGATGCACGGATTGCACGGACGGAGTGATCCGTGCCTGTAGCTTTATAATATAATCCCGGAAACGGATTAAAGCAATAGATATGCCAATAGAATTGAGAACATCTGGGCGAGAAAGGATTTGCTTCCGCGCCCCAAGTTGCGTATATTTTTACCATCCCCTTCTGGGGAGCGATCAGAATTCCTATATAGCTGTTTCCCGGGAGGGTTCCCTTCCCGGCTGGAAGTATTGACTGGAGACCCATGGAAGCGGAAGATTTGAAAGGGTATCGCGGTCCGGCCCGCGATCTGCTGTTGCGCCATAACGCCCGCGTGTGGGGGGACGTGGTCATTGCCACGGATCAAGGCGATTTCCGCGGCATCATCCTGCCCCGCAGCGAAACCGCCGATGACCAGCACCTGGTCCTGAAGCTGGCCAGCGGGTATAACATTGGCCTGCGGGTGGATTCCGTGCAGAGCATCACTGAAGTGGGCTACCGCAAAGCCCATTACCAGATCCCCGAGAAGGTGTTCCCGCCCGATCCCTCCAAGCCCAACGTGACGCTGCTGGGCACCGGCGGCACCATCGCCTCGCGGCTGGATTACCGCACCGGCGCGGTCATCCCCGCCTTCTCCCCCGGGGAACTCTACGGCGCCGTGCCCGAGCTGGTGGACGTGGCCAACCTGACCACCAAGAAACTATACGGCGAATTCTCCGAAAACATCGGCCCCCAGCACTGGATGGGCATGGCCCGGGCGGTGGCCGAAGAGATCGCCGCCGGGGCCGACGGCATCGTCATCGGCCACGGCACCGACACCATGCATTACACCGCCGCGGCCCTGACCTTCATGGTTCAGGATCCGCCCGTGCCCATCATCATCGTGGGCAGCCAGCGCTCCTCCGACCGGCCCTCCTCCGACGCCGCCCTGAACCTGATCAACGCCTGCCGGGCGGCCGGCCAGGGAGACATCGCCGAAGTCCTGGTGTGCATGTTCGGGCCCACCTCCGACCAGTACGACCTGCTCCACCGCGGCACCCGGGTGCGCAAGATGCACAGCTCCTATCGCTCCACCTTCCGCACCATCGGGGAACGCCCCGTGGCCCGGATTTCGACCACCGATTACATCCACATCCGGGAGCATTACCACCGGCGCCGCCCCGGCGACCACCAGGTCAAGCTGAACGCCGTCTTCGACGAGCGCGTCACCATCGTCTACTACTATCCCAACATGAAGCCGGACATCATCGAGTCGCTGATTGACAACGGCTACAAGGGAATCATCATCGCCGGCACCGGCCTGGGACACGTCAACAAGCCGCTCTATCCCGCCCTGAAACGGGCCTGCAACAGCGGAGTCCACGTCTACATGACAGTGCAGACCCTGTGGGGCTACGTGCAGATGTTCGTCTACGACACCGGCCGGGACATCATGGAGCTGGGGGTCGTTCCTGCCGATAACATGCTGCCGGAAGTGGCCTACGTGAAGCTTGGCTGGGCTTTGGGACAGACCCACGACCGCGCGGAGGTGCGCCGCATCATGCTGAGCCCGGTGGCCGACGAGATCACTGAACGCGAACCCATTGACGGCTACCTGGTCATGCAGGGCGGACTGCCGGAGATGGAGCAGTATTTCAAGAGCTATAAGCGGTAAGCGATAAGCCGCGAGCACCGTACCGGGAATATCAACGCATGTCCAAGTCATCTCCAAACCGCAGGACCGCATCCGCAATCTCCTACCATCCCTCGATTCTGACCGGAACCGCCCTGGCTCTGGTCAGCTCCTCCTGGGTTTTCTTCCTGCAACTGTACCTGCCGCCCGGCGCACCCTTCCTGCCCTGGGCGCTGGTCGGAGCGGCCTTCGCGCTGCTGGCGGTCCGCGCCTTCTTCCGGGAAGATCTCTTCCCCCTCGCTTCCCTGCGCCGTCCGGCCTGGACCGCGGCCCTGGGGCTGGCCGTCTGCGCCGTTGGTTTCGCCGTCTTTCCCTACCCCTACAGCGCGGGCCTGGTCCCCCTGGGCCTGGGCTGGGCGGGGCTGGCTCTGGCGGGCCGGTGGACGGTTCCGCGCCGGCTGTCCGGCGCGCTGGCCCAGACGGGCCTGGCCCTGGCGGTCTCCGCCGCGGCCCTGCCCCTGCTCCTGGGATGGGCCGCCCGCACCCACGAACTGGGTTTCCCGGGCCGGCTGCTGGCCCACCTGCTGGCGGGAATGCTGAGAGCCGCCGGCCACGCCGCTGAAGCCCTGCCCTCCGGCGCCGTCTTTCTGCGCACCTACGACGACTATCTCACCCTGCCCGTCACCGCCGAGCGGCTCCTGCCCCTGCCGATGCTGCTCTTCGCCCTGCTGTGGAGCCTGTGGCTGCTGCGTTCCCGGGGCCGCCTGGAGAGCCTGGTCCGCTTCTGGGCCATCCTGCTGGGTTTCGCGCTGCTGCGCCTGGCGGGGTTGACCCTGGTAGTGGTGCAGCGGGTGGACCTGGCCTGGTTCTGGCAGCCCTGGGTGCTGACGCTGTCCCTTCTGCCCCTGGCTTGGCTGGTGCGGGAACCGGCAAGACAGGCCTCCTCCGCTGCCACAGAGAAGCCGGTGGGACAGACATTCTTGTCTGTCAAGAAGAGTAGCGCCTCCACCCGTCAGACAGGAATGTCCGACCTGCCGTTGCTTTCGAAGCTCGTCCCGGCGCTGGGGTTCCTCGGCGCCGCGCTGGCCGTGATCGCCTTCACCTTCCACGACCCCGGCGCCTCCAAGTCCGGCCGCCTGCTGATCAACGAGCACGGTTCGGACTGGGAATGGACCACCGATACCCTGAACACGGAAATCTACAACGAGAAGACCACCTACAACTTCTGGTGCCTGGCCCGCTACCTGGAATATTACTACGACCTGCGCACCAATCACGAGCCGCTCTCGCCGCAGGTGCTGGAAGGCGTGGACGTGCTGGTGCTGAAAATCCCCACCCAGCCCTACGCCCCCGAAGAGATCGAGGCGGTGGTGGATTTCGTGCGCCGGGGCGGCGGCCTGTGGGTCATCGGCGACCACACCAACGTGTTCGGCAGCTCGACTTTCTTCAATCCCCTGCTGCGCCGCTTCGGCTGCAACCTGGACTACTCCTCCACGCACGACCTGGCCAGCGGCAACCTGAGCCTCTACCGCAGGCCGGAGCGCTTCGCCCACCCCAGCGTGGTCAACATGCCGGATTACCTCTTCGCCACCTCCTGCGCGATACGGGCTCCGCTGACTGCCGACGCCGCCATCCTGGGGTACGGGCTGCGCGCCGACCACCTGGACTACTCCCAGAAGAACTTCTTCGCCAACCGCGACCGCAAACAGTTCGGCATCCACTTCGGACTGTTCCTGCAGCAGGCCGCCCTGCGCTACGGCAAGGGCCGCCTGCTGATCTACACCGACAGCACCTGCTTCTCCAACTTCTTCATTTTCCTGCGGGGGAAGCCGGAACTGGTGTTGGGGTCCCTGGAATGGCTGAACCGCAGCCCGCGATATGCCTGGGTGCGGCCCCTGGCGCTGGTCCTGGCGCTGATCTGCCTGGCCGCGCTGGTGCTTCTGAAGGCCCGCGGGCCGCTGCTCCTGGCCGCCCTGATCCTGGGCGCCGCGCTGGCCGGCTGGGCCTCGGACCGCGCCGCGCGCTCCGCCTATCCCCTGCCGGAAAACGTCCGCCCCGTCCCCTGGGTCAACTTCGAACGCGATCACTGCCGCTACTTCCTGCCCACCCTGCGCCTGGCCCAGGACGGCGACAAGGACTACCTGACCTTCTTCGTCTGGACCCAGCGGGTGGGAGCGGTCCCGCGGGAAGTGTACCGGTTCGAAGACTGCCTGGAAGGCCGCGATCCCCTGGTCATGATGGAACCCGGAACCGACCTGGACGCCGGAGAGAACGCCGCCCTGCGCCGCTGGGTGGAAGAGGGCGGCCGCCTGCTGGTGATCAATTCCGCCGACAACGCCTCGGCCGCGCCTCACCGCCTGCTGGAGAGCTTCGGCCTGCGCCTGAAGACCACCGTGGGCAGCGCGGACAGCTCCCACACCCTGACCTTGGCGGGGAGGTTCTTCCCCCTGGTGGTCGGGGGGCGGTTTTCCAGCCTGCATGGGGGGAGAGCCTTCCTGGAATCGGATCAGCGGGAAGTCATCGGGGTAGTGAAAGAGGTGGGGAAGGGGAAGGTGTACGCGCTGTCCTGCGGGCACCTGTTCCGCAACAGCTCGATGGGGCAGACGGCGGTGATCCCGGACGAGGGGCTGAAGGAATTCTATAAGATCGAATTCCGCCTGATTCGGGATCTGCTGGGCTGGGAAACCGAGCCTCCGGGCGGGCAGCCGGATCAGGCCGTGGCCGCGGCGCCGCGCTCGGCCCAGTAGCCTTTCAGGTATCCCGCCGCGTGGGCGTAGCCGCACAACACGTAGATTCCCCCCCTGCGCAGGCGCAACCTTCCGGCGGATAGCGCCGCCGGGTCCACGGCCAGGGCCAGGGGCAGCGCCAATGCCTTCAACAGGACGCGGGCCGGACCCATGGGGCGGCAGGAGCGGCGCCACGCCTCCGGGGGAATCCGGCGGCGGATCTGCGCGTCCCCCCGACCGTACCAGAAGCTCCGGCGCAACGCCCCCCGCAGATCGGCCGGAGGCGGGTGAAACACCCGGACTCCCGGCGCCAGCACCACCCGGTATCCCGCCCGCCGCACCCGGTCCCGCAACTCCGGATCCTCCCCCGCGATCAAATCCTCCCGGTATCCCCCCAATTCCCGGAACAGATCCGCCGGCATCAGGCAGCAGAGCGTGGTGGCCAAGTCCGAATCGGTCACCTGCGCGGGCGGCACGATCTCCGACCGGGGAAACTGCCGCGCGTAGGCCCGCTGGAAGGCGCCGGCCTCCGGCGGTACCGCAATGGCCGCGCCGGCCAGGCCGATCCGGGGGTCGCTGCGCAGCGCCTCGAACAGCGCCGCCACGACCCCCGTACCATCCAGGGAAGCGTCGTCGTCCAGGTGCAGCAGGTATTCGCCCTCGGCCTGCCGCGATCCCAGGTTGCGGCCCAGCCCGGGGCGCGGCTGACCGGGAATAACGATGATTTCGGCCGGCGGGAGGGTCTGGCGGGCCAACTGTTCCTGCAGCCGGCGCAGCGATTCCGGGCGGTCGCCCCGGGTGGGGATAATGGCGGATATGGCAGGCGGGGACAAGGTGGTCTCCAGGCAGGGAGGGGAAGCTATCCGGCAGCCCGGCCGGCGGTTACAGAAGTACGATTCGAGGTCTGAATCACCTGCACAGCGATCCCGCAAGCCAAGGTGACGAAGCTTTCCGTGGCCACAGTGGCCCAGGCCGCGCCCGCCGCCCCCAGCCGGGGGATCAGGACCAGGTTCAGGCCCACGTTCAGTCCCGCAGCCGCCAGGGTGATCCCGGCGAACAGCAGGTTGCGGTCGTAGGCCAGGAGCGACTTGGTGAC
Source organism: Candidatus Zixiibacteriota bacterium (assembly GCA_003599535.1). Classification (GTDB taxonomy): domain Bacteria; phylum Electryoneota; class B3-LCP; order B3-LCP; family B3-LCP; genus SURF-9. Next base: position 19,472 of record QZKQ01000009.1, read on the forward strand.
CAGATACCCGGGGAACAGCGCCAGCAGGGCCAGCGCCAGGATCGCCAGCAGCGGAGCGGCCTCCAGGTAGTCCGGGCCGAAGAGCGCCAGGATCAGCCGGCCGCCCCATTGCCGCAGCGCCAGGGCCAGCAGGGCCGCGGCCGGAAGCAGCAGGATCAGCGCCTGGCGGAACAGGCGGCGGGCCCGGGCCGGATCCGCCACCGCGCGCCGCGACAGCGCCGGAAAGATGGCCGCCAGCAGGATCGAAGGGAAGATGGTCATCCCTTCCAGCAGCTTGTAGGCTGACGAGTACAGGCCGATATCGCGGTCCTCCACGAACAGCTTCAGCAGCACCACGTCAATCTTGAAGTAGATGCTCCAGCCCACCGCCATGACCACCAGGGGCAGGGATTCGCGCAGCACGGCCTTCAGGTCCGCGCCGGGAATGGTCCAGGATTTTCCGGGAAGGGGGAAATCCAGCACCGCCAGCCGCCGCCGGCGGACGATCCAGCGCGCCGCCGCCAGCCCGGCCAGGGCGCTGACCACCAGGCTTAAGGCCCCCATCTCCGGCGCGGGCCGCAGAGTCACCAGGAGCAGCGCCAGGGCGATGGCCCCGGCCTTCTGCAGCCCCGACACCCCCAGTTCCCATTCCATCTTCTCCATCCCCTGAAAGGCGAAGGAATGGGTCTGCATCAGGGTCTGCAGGGCGAAGAACAGCCCCATCAAGGCCAGCAGCAGGGTGTCGGCCCGGGGTACGAACGGCAGCGCCGCCAGCAGCAGGACCAGGATCCCCGCGGAGCTGATCAGCCGCAGGCGCACCGCGGCCGCCACCAGGGTGTGACGGCCCCGCGCCGTCCACTTGATGATCAGCGGCTCCAGCCCGAATTCCATGAAGATGGAGAGTAGCGCCCCCACCCCCAGGGCGAAGGAGAACCGGCCGAAGTGCTCCGCCCCCAGCAGCCGCGCCAGGACCAGGAAAAAGAGGAATCCCATCCCCCGGCTGAGGGTGTGGGTGAGCGACTGGAGGGCGAGGTTGCGGCGAATTCCCATGGCCGGACTCAGGGTTGATGATCCTGGATGAAGCGCTGCACTTTTTCCAGCACTTCCCGGGGCACCGCGCTGTTGCGCCCGGGCCGGGCCAGGGGCCGGAAACTCACGATCACCGGGCCGTGGCAGTCCCCCAGTGGCTCGTCCCCTTCCACGATGATGGTAGGGAAGCGGGAATCGCGGAAACCCTCCTCCAGCACCACGTCGCAGTCCCCCAGAAACTCCCTCGCCTGCCCTTCCAGCCGCGCCTCGTCCGCGTCATAGGCGAAAAAAGCCCCCGTGCCCGGGCCGATCATGGCCACCCGGGCGGCGCCCGCCTGCCGGTGGCGCCAGGTATCCTTGCCCGGGGTATCGAACCCGTGCGGGCGCCAGGCGCGCTTCACCGTGGCCACGCGCCAGCCGCAGTCTTTCAGGTAGGGAATCAGCGCTTCGATGGTGGAAGTCTTCCCGGCCTTCTTGGGGCCGGTGACGGTGATCCACAGGGGCATGGGAGGTCGTCTCACGAGGGAGAAGGGGAGGACGCGGCGCGGACGCGGAAGGTGTAGCGCCGCAGCAGTTTCAGGGCCCAGATCCCGGCCAGGCCGCCGGCCAGGAAGTGCGCCGCCAGCACGGCCGCAAAAAGAGCCAGGCCGGGAAACCCCTGGGGCAGGCGGAGGGCGTGTCCGCCGCCCAGGAGCAACCCCCAGAACAGCACCGGGTGGGCGGCGGTGTAGGCCAGCGCCAGGCCCCCGGCCAGCGCCGCCCGGGGCCGGGAAATGGCCTCCGGCCGCCGCGACCAGCCCAGGCCGATTTCCACCAGCAGCGCTTCGATGGTGATGGCCAGCGATACCTGGGGGATGAAGGCGCCGCCCAGCAGCCAGCGCACTGTGGCGGTTGTCAGCCCCAGGGCCGCCACCGATCCCGGCCGGGGCACGGCCAGCCGCGCGGTGAACATCAAGGGCAGGGCCAGGGCGGTCAGCAAGGCGCCGCGCATCGGAGCCCGCACGGCGATCAGGGCGTTGCCCAGGGACAGCTCCAGCACCGCCCACAGCGCCGCCAGGACCGCCAGGGTCGTGAGGCCGCGCCACCGAGGCGCCCAGGGTACCATTCCGCGTTCGATCACGGGCTTATCCGGTTAAAACTTCTTCACCGTCGGCGTGCAGCCCACCACCCGGCCGTGGGGAACTCCGGCGGCGCCGCAGAAGGCCTCCATGTGGATCTGCCCGCCCCGGTGTAGAATGGTGTCGCCCAAGTCCGGATCCTGCTTCATCCCGGCGGTGCAGGGGTAGGAATGCCAGTACCGGCAGACTTCGAATTGGAGCGCCTCGGAGAGGGGAAAGCCCTGCAGGCAGTGGGCCACATAATGGCTGTTCCCGCAGGGGGCCGTGACGTGGGCCGTGACCCGGGCCAGGCGGCCGTCCAGGACTTCTATCTCGATTTCCGGGCGGCCCAGGCAGAAATGCTCGATGAAGGCCGCGATGGCCGGCCCGGCGGATCGCTCCAGGGCGCAGAAGGGCTTGGGCGCGGCCGTTTCCACTCCCGCATGGCGGCCCGCTTCCCGAAACTTGCCCCGGGCCCAGCGGGACATCCACTGGGGCGCCTCCACCGGGGCGATGACCGCCCGGCCTCCGGCTTCCCGGCAGCGGCGCGGCAGTTCCATCAGGATCTCTTCGTGAATTTCAATGGCGACCAGGACGTCGTGCGGGGGGAGGGCGTCGGGGAAGTATTCGGCCGGGTCGTCCAGCAGTTCCGGCAGCACGGCCGGCAGGCGGATGACTCCGGCCAGATCGTCGCGGTAATCCCGGGCGCGCCAGTCGCGGCAGTGGACACAGGCGTCGCCGCAGCCGGTGCACAGCTCCCGGCGGTTGGCCAGGTGCTGCAGGAAGCGGTCCGCCCAGGCGCTGCCGAAGCGGCGTTCAAAGGCTCCGGGACGAAGACCCGGCGCTTCCGGGGCGCTGCACACCACCAGCAGTTTCACGAAAACGGTCTCCCCGGCGGCCGCCTCATGGTTCGGTAAAGCCGGGGGTCACGTCCAGGGGATCGTCTTCCCCGGGGCGGATGTATTCCACTCGTTCCAGGTCCACGCGGAAGACGGCCAGGTCGGGATCTTCCACCCCGGTCCAGTAAACCTCCACGGGGTAGTGCGTCTCCTCCACGGCGTGGCGTTTCTCTTCACCTTTCACTTCCTGGGCCCGGCCGGCCAGGCGCAGGTACCCGGTGCCGGCTTCGGTGGGAAACAGGGTCACCAGTTCCACCGCGGAATTATTCTGCACTTCCGCTACTTTGCGGGATTTCCGCGAGGTTGCGAGGTAGAATCCGCGGGGAGTGATCATCAGGTTCAAGGGGCGCACCCGGGGCCGGCCCTGGTTGTCCACCGTGGCCAGGAAGGCGACGGGCCTCTCCTTGGTCGCCAGCAATAACTTGATTTCGCTAAGGTTGTTGGTCATGGGAAATGGCAGTTGGCTATTGGTTATTGGCGTTTTGCGATTGGCGGTACCGGCACGTGAGATTATCTCCCATGCCGTTACACTGAGCGGTCAGCTCTGGGCTGATGATCCGTAAGGCCTTCCTCCACCCGTGATTATCAGACCCCAGACCCTATACTCCAGACCCGACTGCCGGCAGCCACACGTCCTTGACGTAGGCGGGGACGTCGGCGGCCTCCTGGGGACCGACCAGCACCTCCCAGCCGGGCAGCGCGTCTTCCATTTCGCCCTGGATCACGGCCACGTAGCCGGGAATGATAACCTTGCGATGCGCCACCTTGTCGGCGATGCCCGATCCGGCCACGAACTTGCCCACCTGGGCGCCGCCGAACTTGCCCGCCGACCAGGCCGTCAGCACCGACATACCCTCGGCGTCCACCACCACCATCCAGCCCGGCTGACCCGAACCGTCAATTTCGGTGGAGAGCATGAAATAAGTCAGGGAGAAGTTGGTGGTGACGTAGACCGGGCTGTTCTCGTTCGGCTCCCCCACACTGTAGATGCCTGCTTCCACCTGCAGCGGCTTCTGCGGGTCGGTGTAGATGTTCTGGCGCAGCGTCAGCAGGGGCAGAAACAGCGAAGGGTGCCATTCCGGGATCAGGGTCACCGCGGCGTATTTGGCCACTCCCAGGGACGCCGCCAGGGCGCCGGCCAGCGGCCCGGACCCTTCCGGCACGGCCAGCACGCTGGGGTAGCCGAAGCCCTTGGCCTTGCGTTCCAGCGCCGCCCGGCGGATCAGGGTGTGGCGGCGCAGCGCCTCCGCCTGCCCGGGATAGCCGGGGTCCAGCAGGAGGTCTTCCAGGCCCATACCCTGCGCCGTTTCGGCCAGGGCCGCCAGGGCTTCCAGGTCGTCCGCTTTCAGCACCAGCGGCAGCTTGTGTTCCCGGGCCACCGGCGCGAAGGCCGCCAGGCTTTCCGGGGTGGCGGCGTGGATCATGCCCGCATGGTCCCCCGCGGCCCGGGCGGCGGCGGAAACCCGCGCCGGGTCGTCACTGACCAGGGCCAGCGGCAGGGTTGAGAGTTCCGCGGCCTGCCGCGCCCGGGCGGCGTAGCGGGCTCCGTCGCCGGAACGGTCCAGCAGGGCGATCATGTTGGTGGAAATGGTTTCCCCGGCGCGGTCGTAGGAGGCGGCGGTGATGGTCCGCACCGCCTGCTCGAATTCGGCTTCGGCCAGATCGTCGCGCACCCCCAGGGCCAGGGCCGTGGGGTGATAGAAGGTCTTCTCGTGGCGGTAGAGCACCACTTCTTCGCCCAGCTCCAGGCGCTGTTCGTTGCGCCCCACCACGATCTTGCGGATGGGCGGCGCGGAGGCTTCGCCCAGGGCCGATTTGGCCTCATCGGAAGCATGAGGGCACAGATCCAGGGCGACCTGCTTGGCGGCCAGTTTCATGGCAAAGGCCAGGCAGGTGGGGTAGCCGCAATCCTTGCAGTTGGTTTGGGGCAGGAGCTTGAATATTTGCAATCCGGTCAGAGCCATCGCTTGCCTCACGCGTTCATCAGTTCGTCAATCACCTTGTTCACCAGCCGGACGGCTTCCGGATGGCGCATCACCAGCAGGTCGGATCCGGCCACCAGCAGCGCCTGGGCCGTGACCGCTTCCCACAGGATGCCGCGCTCCAGTTCCGGCCCCCAGGACGGTTCCGCCGTCAGTGGCACCTTCACTTCCTTGGTCTTCCAGGTCTCCTGCCCCACAAAATTGATGAAGGGGAGATTCATCATGGAGTCGCCGCCCAGAGCCTGCAGGTGGATGCGCTCCATCACCGAGTAGGTGTATTCCAAGCCGTACCCTAGACCGCCGGTCAGCGGGTCCATGAGCACCCGGTCCAGGGGCACGTTCATGTCCGACAGCAGGATGTTCAACTGCTTGGCCAGGTTCACGTCAATAGGGGTTTCGGCCACCAGCACGGCGTCGTAGGCGATGGCCGCGGCGGCCAGCGTCTTGTAGTGCTCGGCCAGGGCCGAAGCCAGCACCAGGCCGTCCCCCCGGGCCACCTCGGCGCAGCGGGCCAGCAGCTCGGAATTCTTTTCCCCCGGGCCGTACCCCTGGACGATCAGGGGGACGGGCACGGCCTCCCGCACCGCCTGGAACAGGGCCACACAGTCGGCGACGGGGCGGTTCTGTTTGTCGGGATTGGCCGAAAGGAAGTTCAGGCATACCATTTTGGCGCCGAACTGTTCCACCGCCAGCTTGGCCCAGGCCACCGGATCATTCAGCACCTCCCGGTACGGTTCGCGCACGGTGGCGGGCCAGTGGACCGGGTCCAGGTCGGGGATTTCGTAGGCGATCACCGGGCGGTGCGGCACCGCGCCTTCGAAATGGTGGAAGGGCAGCGCCTGGCGTCCGCCGATGGTCAGGCTGAAGGCCCGGGTGCCGCCCTGTTCGGCGGTGCGGCCCAAGGCTACTTCCCGGATCTTCCCGGGCCAGGTTTTGGTGGGGAGAGGCATGTATGGTTTCCTGCGAATCTTCGTTTATCCCAGTCCTTCAGGGCTGGGGAAAGGGAGCACCTATATCCAAAATAATTCTTCCCATCCCCGAAATCAACCAATATCACCATTTTATTGAATGGTCAGCCCTGCAGCTTTTCCATGATATTGGCGATCACTTCCGCCACGCCGGCGGAGGCTTCCAGTCCCCGTCCCCGCAACGACTGGGCCCGCAGCTCCGGGTCGTGCGGCAGCCAGGCCAGGAAGGGCAGGCCGGGCAGCGCCTGCTCCAGAACAGCCCGGTCCTCCGGCGAAGCGATCTTGTTCCCCACCGCGGCGATGCGCGGCACGCCCAGGTCCCCCGCCAGCCGCCGGATGCGCCCGGCCGTCTCCAGGGACTGCCGCGACGGTTCCACCACGATCAGCATCCAGTCCACGCCCGCCGCGGTACCCCGGCCCAGGTGCTCCACCCCCGCCTCCATGTCCAGGATAACCACCTCGTCGTGCAGCGTCAGGGCATGGCTGACCAGCTCGCGCAGGAAGACGTTTTCCGGACAGGCGCAGCCTCCGCGGGCCCGGGGCACGTGCCCCAGCACCAGCAGGCGCAGGTTGCCCAGCCGCAGACCGTAGCGTTCGGGGATATCGTCCACCCGGGGATTCAGGGAGAAATACGTCCCCAAATCCTGCGACGTTGCTCCCACCCGCTCCTTGATCAGCGCCTTCATCTCCACCATGGGAACGATGGCTTCCGGGTCGGGCACGCCCAGCATGGAAGCCAGGTTGGCGTCGGGGTCGGCGTCGATGGCGTAGACCCGCATCCCCTGGGCGGCGTACCGTTGTGCCAGCAGCGCCGCCAGCGTAGTTTTCCCCACGCCGCCTTTACCGGTGAGAGCGATTTTCATGGTGATGATTTAGCCACAGATGACACTGATTGGGGTATAGGGTCTGGGTTCTGGTTGACAGAAGCTAGAAGCCAGAAGCCAGGAGCCAGAATCCAGAAGAAGAATTCAGGAGCCAGGCGTCAGGAGCCAGGAGCCGGGAGTCAGGAGCCAGAATATCACCCCGCAGGGGTGGACTTTTAGTAGCCGTAGGTTTCAACCTACAGAGAACGGATACCCCACCCTCCTGTGCCACCCTGAAGGGGTGGACCAACATCCGTTCCCTCCGTTCAATCGGCGATTCAGACGATAAACACAGCGGACTGCGCGACGGGTCAGCATCGAGGCGATGACAGCGATGGTGCTCCGCCGCTTAGTCCGCCCTACTTATTACTTATCACTTATCACTTAATACTTCTTTTCTCTGCGCTCTCTGCGTCTTTGCGGTGAATTATTCTTTCCCCAGGTGCTGAAGCAGGAAGTCCGCCACTTTGGGGTAGGCATCCAGACGATTGGACAGCTTGGCCAGGCCGTGGCCTTCGTCCTCGTACAGCAGGTACTGCACCGGTACCTTGCGCCGCTTCAGGGCCTGCACGATCTGGTCCGATTCGTGCTGCGGCACGCGCGGATCATTGGCTCCCTGGACCACCATCAGCGGCGCCTTGATACGGTTGACCTTGTGAAGGGGGCTGATGGAGACCAGGAACTGCCGGTCCCGTTCCAGTGATCCGTATTCCGCTTCCCGATTGGCTTGGCGCCAGGGGCCGGTGCGCTCCAGGAAGGTGACGAAGTTGGCGATGCCCACGATGTCCACGCCGCAGGCCCACAGGTCCGGCTGTTCGGTCAGCGCCGCCAGGACCATGTACCCGCCGTAGCTGCCGCCGTACACCGCCAGGCGCCGGGGATGCGCGTATCCCTGTTCCACCAGCCAACGGGCGGCGTACTCCATGTCCTCGACCGAATCCAGCCGTTTCGCCACGTCGTCCAGGTGGGTGTAGACTTTGCCGTAGCCGGTGGACCCCCGCACATTGGGTTCGAACACCGCCAGGCCGCGGTTCAGGAAGTACTGCGTGGTGACCGACAGGTAGGGCATGGCCTGACTTTCGGGGCCGCCGTGCAGTTTCACCACCACGGCCAGGGAATCGCCCTGCTGCGCGCCCAGGGGCAGGTACAAAAAGCCCGGGATCAGGCGCCCGTCGAAGCTGGGATAGTGGACCAGCCGGGGCCGCACCAGGGTGGCCGGGTCAATCCCCGCCAGGGTGCTTTCCGTCACGCGAGTCAATTCGCCGGTGTGCAGCCGGTACATCCAGACGTCGGTGGTGTGGGTGGGATTGTTGAAGTTGAAGATCAGGCGGGAATTGTCCCGGGAGAACTTGAACCCGCTGATGATCCCCTCGGGCAGGGGCGGCGCCGGCAGGTTGCCGCCGGTGTAGAGATCGCGGATGGTCATCTGCATGTACCCATCCACGTTGACCGTCCAGGCCAGCAGGCTGCCGTCCTGGGACAGGGCGATTTCGTTCACGTCCCAGTCCGGCGTCTCGATCCATTCCAATTCCCCGCGGTTCAGGTCGTAGTAGGCCAGGCCGGCGAATTCCCGGTCCTGGTCGCTGACCAGGTAGAAGCCCCGCGCGTCGGGCATCCAGACCACGTTCTGGTACAGGGCCTGCCCGGCATGGGGCGTCAGCAGGCGTTCTTCCCCAGTCTTGACGTCCACCAGGTACAGGTTGTTGTTGGAGTTGGACTCCTCTTCGGACACCACCAGCCAGCGGTCGTCGGGCGACCAGCCCAGGCAATTCAAGGACTGGTTCTTCTGGTAGACCAGGTGCGACGGCCCCCAGCCCAGGTCGTAGACATAGACGTCGAAGAAGCGGGAATCGCGCTCATTGGAGGTGTAGGCGAAGCGGGTGTTGTCCCAGGACCAGCCGCCGAAGTGGTAGATGGCGTCGTCGCGGTAGCTCACCCGCCGCGGCGCCTCCCCGCGGGGACTGGTCATGTACATCTGGTTCCGCTCGTTGCCCCCGGCGTCAGCGGCCAGGAAGAGGAAGCGGCCGTCCCGCGACACCGTGGCCCCCTTGCAGCCGTCCGGAAAAAAGCTGATCTGCTGCGGCCAGGCGCCGGGACCGTCCACCAGGTACGCCTGGCCCACGCCGGTAATGTCGGACAGGAACAGAACCCGCTCGCCGGCGGGGAAGATCTGTCCGCCCCATGCCGAGCGGATGTTCAGGTACTGTTCGAAGCTGTACTGGGGAATCTGCGCCGGGAGAGTGGCGGCGGTCAGCGCCAGGAGAGCCAGAAGGGGGAGGATTCGTTTCATGGTACACCCCGAAAGATATGGAAAAAGGGATTGGCCGCGAGGGTCAACTCTTGTACCGATTTTCCCTCGGAATGATCCCAGACATGGTTAAAAGAGAGCGCGCCCCGCGGCCGGCGCGGGGGATCCAGGGGAGGCGACACAAGCCGGATCAGGCGCCCCGCCGCGGGAAGGGCGAAGCATCTGCTCATGAGGTCTGAATATGCTGCCTTCAGAGGGGATTAGTGTTAGGAACGATCTGCAAAGACCATTTCCGGGCGGACGCTTGGCCCCTGTAACTCCACCTTTAGGGACAGGCAGGAATGTCTGTCCCACCGCCCCCAACCCCTTATCATTGTCCCGCCGGGCGACCGGTGGCGATATTTTCCAGCATGAAGGCCGCGATCTTGGGGTAAGCGTCCAGCATATTGGACAGCTTGGTGAAGCCGTGCCCTTCGTCAGGGTAAAGCAGGTACTCCACGGGGCGGCCGCGGCGCTTCAGGGCTTTCACAATCTGCTCGGCTTCGCTGACCGGCACCCGGGGATCGTTGGCTCCCTGGACCACCAGCAGCGGCGCCTGGACGCGGTCCACCTTATGGATGGGGCTGATGGCGGTCAGCAGGTCCCGGTGCGTTTCCAGCGACCCGTATTCCGCTTCCCGGCTGGCCCGGCGCCAGGGGCCGGTGCGCTCCAGGAAGGTGACGAAGTTGGCGATGCCCACGATGTCCACGCCGCAGGCCCACAGGTCCGGCTGTTCAGTCAGCGCCGCCAGGACCATGTACCCGCCGTAGCTGTCCCCCATGATGCCCAGCCGCTGTGGATGCGACCAGCCCTGTTCCACCAGCCAGTAGGTAGCGTATTCCATGTCGCGGACCGCGTCCAGGCGTTTTTCCCGGTCGTCCAGGCGGCTGTACTCGCGGCCAAATCCGGCCGAACCCCGCACGTTGGGTTCAAACACGGCGATGCCCCGGTGCACGAAGTATTGCACCACCGGCGACAGGCAGGGCAGGGACTGGCTGGCCGGCCCCCCGTGCATCTTCACCACGGTGGGGAGAGAATCGCCGGGCTGGGCGCCGTGGGGGAGATAGAGCAGGCCGGGGATCATCAACCCATCGAAGCTGGGGTATTCCACCGCCAGGGGGCGCACCAGCGAGGCGGGATCAATGCCCGCCATGCCGCTGCGCGTCACCCGGGTCAGTTCGGCGCGGTCAAGGTGGTAGATCCAGACGTCGGAATTCTGCTGGGGGCTGGAGTAGGTGAAGATCATCCGGGTGTTGTCCCGGGAGAACGCCAGGTCGCTGTACTGGCCGGGAGGCAGGGGTGGGGGAGGGATATCCAATCCCTGCGGGAGGTCGGTGATCTTCAACTCGGTGTAGCCGTCCACGGTGGCGGCGTGGACCATCAGGCGGCCGTCGGCGGACACCACCGTGCCTCGGGAGCCGGCCTGGGGATCGGCCACCGCCCCGTCGCCGCTCCCTTCGGGTGCTTCCGGGGCGCCGCGCTGCTCGAATTGCGTCAGCAGGCGATCGCCCCCGGTTTCCACGTCCACCACGATCAATCCCTCCCGGGACCGGTCGTCGGACACCATCAGGAAGCGGTCGCCGGGCAGCCAGCCCATGCAGGAAAGCCAACTGTCGCGCTGGTAAATTAGCCGCGATTCCCCCCGGTCAATCTCGTGGATGTACACGTCGAAGAAGCGGGGGTCGCGTTCGTTGGACGTAAAGGCGAAGCGGGTGTTGTCGTCCGACCAGCCGCCGAAGGTGTAGATGGCGCTGTCGCTGGGAGTCACCCGCACGGGCGCCTCGCCCAGGGGGCTGGTCAGGTAGAACTGGTCGCATTCGTTGCCCCCCGCGTCGGCGCTGACCAGAATGTGCAGGCCGTCCGGCGACACGGTGGCTCCGGTGGCGCCGTCGCGGAAGAAGGTCAACTGCCGCGGCCAGCCGCCCTGGGCGCTGACCAGGTACACCTGCGCCTCGCCGGTCAGATCGGAGAGAAACAGCACCTGGTCGCGGTCGGGCATGAAGCGCCCTCCCCAGGCTGACCGGATGTTCAGGTATTGTTCGACGGTGTACTGCGGAGCTTCACTCCGCGCCGGGGTAAACCCCAGGAGGACCGCCGCCAGGGCGGCCGGGATAATCCGGTGCATCCAGAATTCCTTTTCCGTTGCGTGATAGCATCCGTGACAAGGACCGGGCATGACGCCCGGTTGGATCGAATTCGCCGCCGGTGAAGCGGGAAGGCGAATTCCGGTTCCATTGCGCCCCGAAGGGCGGCGGAATCAATATCAAACGGAATTCTGGACGGTGCTCGAGGGAAAATGGCGCGCCGGGTGCCGGCGCGGTGCCTGGCGAGGCTTTGGGGAACGCTGTACGGGAAGGCCCGCGCTCCCGGAGGTCAATGATTAAAGCCTTGTTATCGCCGGATTTATTGTCAGTGGGTAATAATATAGACAGAGCCGGGCCGCGATGCAAGACAATTTCAGAAAAAACCTCATGCTTGAGGAAAATATCACATGAAGCTCTGAAAAAACAGCAGGCTGCCTCCGAAGAGGCAGCCTGTGACCGTTCCGAATCATCATCCCTGCAGGACCAGGGGAGGCTATTTCACCAGCATCAGCTTGTGCGTCAGGGTCTGTTCTCCCGCGCGCAACCGGGCAAAGTAGATCCCGCTGGGTAACCCGGAAGCGTCGAAGGTGACCTCGTGGGTGCCTGTGTCCCGCCACCCATCCACCAATACCGCCACCTCTCGCCCGGCGGTATCATAGACCCGGAGGCTGACGTAGCTCGCCGCTCGCAGCTCGTAGCGCGCAATTGTCGTCGGGTTGAAGGGGTTGGGGAAAGCCTTCAGGACCGTCTCCTCCGGCATGGCCATGACGGATCCTGACCCTCCGAGCTCCCCGGGAAACAGATCGCCGGTGCAGGCCCAGCCGTCGTGCGTTCCGGCGCCGTCGGAGATCATCGGCCCCTTGAGCGCCACTCCCTTGGTGTAGGTGAAGCTGCTGGAATCCCATTTCACCGCAGGGTAGTCGCCCACGTACCCGCGGTAGGTGTAGGTTCCCGCCGCGGCGGTGGAGGGCACGTTCTGGGTGCGCGTGCGGGTGACCGAAGCGCCCACCGGCAGCGCGACCGTCACCGGCCCCAGCATGGGTCCCTGCCAGGATCCGGACGGAGTCTGCTGCATGATCCAACCGTCCACCGTCAGGACGGCGGTGGTGTCATTGGCCAGCGAGGCGGTATAGCTGAAGCTGCCGCCCGAGGCCGGGATCTGGATGGGAAGATTGACCGGCGTCAGGATGACGTTGGCCGGGGGCGGAGGCGGGGGCGGCGGAGGCGGCGGTTCCAGGGCCTCTTCCACCGATTCACAGTGCGCCTGCAGCACCGATTTGGAGCTGGTGTTCTGCACGAAGCAGGCGATATCCAGGTCGTCAAGGCTCCAGGACGAGCTCAGGGTAAACGTGGCGGTCCTGACCGTGGTCCCCCCGGCCGTGGCGGTGAACGACTGCCCGGAAGCCGACGGGGCCATGTCCCGCATGGCGTGGTAGAAGTCTTCCTGGCCGGTGGGGGCGGTGGTCAGGTGGGTGTACTGGTCCAGCAGCACCATGTGCAGCACGTGGCCGCTGCTCACGCTGGAGGAGGCCTCGGCCGTGCAGGTCACGGTCAGGGTGTTGCCTTCCAGGGTGGCGGTCAGATCCAGCAGCAGCGGCGAGGCGATGGCCAGGCGGCTGTTGATGGAATTGGTGATGTTGGTGACGTTGAACCCGCAGTACCCGCCGTCGCACCGGGTGTAGGGGACGCCCGACGCGCCGTAGTAGGTCTTGCGGGCGTTGACCTCGGTGGGATTGACCTGGTAAAAGGGATCCGTGGGAGCCGGGCTGCCGGTGTGGTAGGCGATGTTGAACACGTTGTGGGGCGTCCCTACATTCTGCAGGGCGGTCTGGATGTAGGCATCCGTGACCTCGCAGTCCACTCAGCCCCAGTTGGTGAAGTGCTCGATCAGAACCGTACGCGGGTAGGCGCCGGCCGCCGCCGCCAGGATGAGCAGCAACAGGAAGGCCGCCTGGAGAGTCGGGATCATTCGCATCGTTTCCTCCAAAGGGTAATCCGAAGTCCGGTGTTCGGGTCATGCCACGCCATAAAAATATCATCGCGCTTCGGCGGATACAAGAACTTTAATGAAAATAATCTGTTGGGAGACGGAAATCAAGGGAAAAACGCGGCCGGGCGGCGTGCGGTTGTGGGACGGGCGGCAACAGCCCGTAAAAAAACGCCCGCGCCTCTTCGACAGGCGCGGGCCTCCGGTGTGCCGGCAAAGGGCGGCTGGTCGTCAGCCGCTCGCTTCGCCGGCGAAATAAAATGGCTCTCCCACCGGCCCCGGGGGACGTTCGAAGCCTGGAGCGGCCTCGAATGCCGCCGGCGCCGTGACAGCAGGACGAGCTCGAAAGGTCGGGGTGCGGTTTACCGGTCTTCGGTGGTATTGCCGACCGGCACGAAACCGATGTTGGCCACCTTGGGATCCAGGGCAATCTTCAGGTCGGCCGGACTGACGTTGGAAGGATCATGCATTTCTTCCCGATGGGCCACGATCCTGCCGATGAATTCCTGCGCCATTTCCACTTCGAACACGAAGTTGGTAATATACTCCCGCTTGACTTCAATGGTTCTCTCGCCGACCTTGATCTCCAGAATACCATCCGAACCCGGACGCACGATGGGCCTACCATTTTGCATGATGGTTCTCCTTGCCAATACCTCAATACTGGTGAGTGAATCGCGTATGGGTGAATAGCGTACGGTTGTAAAATTCAGGGGTCTGGTGACGCAGGGCTTCGGGTCCAATGGAGTGCCCTCGATTTTGAACGGAATAGCACTTCCGGAGCGGTTCGGAAGGCAGTGTTTTCAGGGCCGTTTGTGCCGGGATGAGGCGTGCAGGAAAACTTCGGATCCCGATCGGCCGGTCTTAATTCGCATCTCTGTTGGTGAAACGGACGGCGCCGGACGAGCGTTGGAAAACCACGCCAAAATATTTTTCCTTTATCGGACATATTTTCGCCCGCCCGCCGCGTATTACAGGTAGTGCGGCTTGTGAATTCCGATTCAAGGGATTCGGCCGAGTTCCCCCACACGATCCCGGACCTCACTACCATGGAGGAAATCATGCGCCCGATTCTCAGCCTGTTACTTGCCCTGACCCTGTCCGCCATCCGCCTCCCTGCCGGGGCCGCCCCCGCGCCGCCGTCTTCGCAGACCCAGGCCTGCCTGGCCTGCCATGATCAAAACATGCCCGGCCTGACCGCCCAGTGGCGCACCTCCCACCACGCCGCCGATGGCGTGGGCTGCTGGGAATGCCATCAGGCTGAAACCGGCGACGCCGACGCCCTGGCGCATAACGGCCACACCATCGCCGTGATCGTCTCCCCGCGGGATTGCGCCGGATGCCACGCCGAAGAGGCGGAACAGTTCGCCGACAGCCACCATTCCCGCGGCGGGCTGATCCTGGGGTCACTGGACAACTTCCTGGCCGACATCGTGGAAGGCGATTGGGCGTTCCACGGCGGTTCGGCCCTGACCGCGTCCGGCTGCGCCCAATGCCACGGCAGCGAAGTGAAGGTCCTGCCCGGCGGCAAGCTGCGCAGCGACACCTGGCCCAATAGCGGCATCGGCCGTTTCAATCCCGACGGCAGCATGGGGTCGTGCAGCGCCTGCCACCAGCGGCACACCTTCTCCGCCGCCCAGGCCCGCCGCCCCGAGACCTGCGGCAAGTGCCACATGGGGCCGGACCACCCGCAGAAGGAGGTGTACGAGGAATCCAAGCACGGCATCGCGTTCGCCGCGCATGAAGATGAAGTGAACCTGGACAGCGATTCCTGGGTGCTGGGACAGGATTACACCGCCGCTCCCACCTGCGCCACCTGCCATATGTCCGCCGCCCGCGCCGCGGACGGCAAGGTGCTGCCCGCCACCCACGACGTGGGCCGGCGCCTCTCCTGGAACAACCGCCCGGCCCTCTCGGTGCGGCCGGAAATCGCGGATAAGAAGCTGGGCCTGAAGCTGGCCTCCATGCCCTGGACCGAGCGCCGCGCGGAAATGCAGCAGGTCTGCGCCAACTGCCACGCGCCCGGCTTCATGGCCAACTTCTACGAGCAGTACGACGGGGTGATCGCCCTGTACAACGGCAAATTCGCCGGGCCGGGTGACGGCTTCATGAAGCTGCTCTACCAGGAAGGGCTGATCACCGAGACCCAGTTCGACGAGCCGGTGGAATGGACCTGGTGGGAAATCTGGCACCACGAAGGCCGCCGTGCCCGCCACGGCGTCTCCATGCAGGGGCCCGACTACACCCACTGGCACGGGATGTACGAGGTGGCCAAGCATTTTTACACCAAGTTCATTCCCGAACTGCAGGAGATCGCCCGCCACCACCTGGCCTCTAATGATCCCGCCAAGGTCGAAGCCGCGGCCACGCTGGACACGGCCGTCAAGGAGCTGCTCTCCCGGCCGGAACACGCCTGGTTCACGGGCAATCTGGCCCCCGAAGAGAAGGCCCGCCGCAAGCAGGCGCAGGAGGAGTTCATCCAGCGCTACACCAAGTAGCTTGGTGATTCACGCGTTTACCGGGATAATGCCGCCGGTTCGGAGAGTCACGCTCCATCGTGGCCATCATGGAGTGCGGTGGCTTGCCATCGCGTCTCATACGGCAGCAAGCTGCCGCTAAAACAAAGCGGGGGCAAGCCGCCGCACTCCAAAGTTGCGTCAGGTCTAAAGCCCATCAGGGCGGGGCCTGACGCTTGTTTATTACCCCTTTTCGCAAAGCCTGGATAATTATGCAAAAAATTGCATCTTGACTCGGGCGAATTTTTTGTATACATTACCTCTCGCGCGTCAAGTTTATTCATACCGGAGGTGCCCCATGCGTACTCTGATATCCCTATGGTTGGCCCTGCCGCTGATGACTACCGCGGCCCTGGCGGAGACGCACATTCCCGGAGGGAACATTTCCGGGGTGTGGACCGCGGCCGGATCCCCCTACATCCTGGACGGCAACTGCGTGGTCCAGCCCGCCGACAGCCTGATCGTGCAGGCGGGAGTGACCGTGCTGTTTCCCCCCCTGGTGCGGCTGCGCATCGAAGGCCAGATCCAGGCCCTGGGCACGGCCGCCGATTCGGTCGTCTTCACCGCCACCGACACCAGTCAGGGGATGGAGTCGCTGGACTTCCTGAACACCGACACCAGCCCCCGGGACAGCTCGGTCCTGGAGTACTGCGTCTTCCGCTACGGGGTGGCCTCGCCCTCCCCCGACCCCTACATGCACGGCGGCGGGCTGTATATCAAGAACAGCTCCCGCCTGCGGGTCAGCCACTGCACCATCGAACGGTGCCGGACGAGGGTGGCCTATGGCTCCAACGGTACCTCCGGCTCCTCCGGATCGGGCGATCCGGGGGAGGATGGGGGAATCGGTCAATCGGGTCATGGTGGCGGGATTTACTGCGACAACTCCAGCCCGATGGTAACTTTTAATGTTATCTCCCTTAACCAAACAGGTGATGCATGGGGTGGATCCGGAGGTAACGGCGGCTCTCAGAGTTCCATGGGTGGAGTGGCGACCGGCGGTGACGGCGGTGATGGCGCTGCCGGGTTGCCGGGAAACGGTGGTGCCATATACCTTTACCATTCATCCGCCACCATTTACGGCAATACCGTTTTTCTGAACCGCACCGGCGAGGGCCATGGAGGGAACGGCGGAATAGGGGGAAGCGCCAGCTCTTACTGGTTCATCGCCGTGGGCGGAGATGGCGGCCAGGGCGGTTCCGGTGAAGGCGGTGGAGGCGGCGCCATCGGCACGGATTCTTCCACGGCAGCCATTATCAATAACCTCATTTTTCAGAACTTCACCGGCGACGGCATGGGCGGGGGCGGCGGTCCCGGCGGATGGGCGTCAGGCCTTGAATGGTCCATTTATGGCGCCCAAGGTACCGGCGGGGGCGGCTATGGAGGGGACGGATATGCCATCAGCTGCACCGGCCCCGGCAGCACTCAGGTGAGCCATTGCACCATTGTGAGCCATACCATCATCTCCACAGGGCAGGGCGGGTCGCCCAGCAGCCCCTGGGCCCACGGCGAAGGGGTGGTGTGGGGGGACCAGATGAGCCTTTCAAGCTGCATCATCTGGTTTAATGCCGATCCTGAAATCATCTGCTCCCAAGCCAACTATAGCTGCATCCAGGGAGGATACCCGGGCAGCGGAAATGTAAATAGCGAACCTCTCTTCGTCAGTCCTCCTTTGGATAACTGGTGCCTTTCCCAGACCGCCGCGGGGCAACTCCACCAGTCCCCCTGCGTGGACGCCGGCAATCCCGCTTCTCCCCTGATCTCCGGCACCACCCGCACGGACGGCGCACAGGATACGGGCGTAGTGGACATGGGCTGGCACTATCCCGTGGGCACGGCCCAGGCGTACGTCAGCGCCACGCTGACACCCCACAATCCTCCCATCGTCGTCCCCGCCTCCGGCGGCAGCTTCGTCTTCGACGCGGAGGTCAGCGCCAGTTTGCTGTACAGCGGCGCGGTGGACATCTGGATCATTATCACGCTGCCGGACAGCTCGCAGATGCCGGTCCTGCAGCGCGAAAACATTCCCTTCACCGGCGGCGCCAGCATCATCCGCGAAGACCTGGCGCAGTCCATCCCCAGCACCGCGCCCGCCGGTAATTATCTCTACCATCTCCTGGTTCGCGACCACGATACCTGGCAGCAGTTGTCAGCGGCCGTCTTCCCCTTCCAGAAGCTGGCCGGGGAGGGCATAGCCTCCAACGGCGGCCATTGGACTCTGGAAGGATGGGACCCGGCGCTTAAACCCGGGCCGGCGCCGGAATACACTCTGCACTCGGCCTACCCCAATCCCTTCAACCCGGCCACGGTCATCCAATTCCTGGTCGTTACCGCCGGTTATACCAAGGTTCAGGTGTACGACCCCGCCGGCCGGCTGGTGCGCACCCTGGCGGAGGGTTGGCGGGAAGCCGGCCATCAAGGGGTCCCCTTCGACGGGTCCAACCTGGTCTCCGGGATCTACTTCTACCGCATCGAATCCCCGGGCCAATCCATTACCGGCAAAATGCTGTTAGTGAAGTGAGCCTGAGGCGAATGTCAACGAATCCAAAATCGAAACCGGGAGACAGTCATGAGATACCTCACACTATGGATCGTCATCGGGGGGATGCTGGGGGCAGGTCTGGCCGGCGCAGAGACCATCGTGCCGGGCGGGATCGTGTCAGGAACCTGGAGCGTGACGGGATCGCCCTACCTGGTGCAGGGGAATATCACCGTGCCGGACAGCCAGGCCCTGGATATCAGCCCCGGAGTGGAAGTCATTTTCCAGGGGCACTACTCGCTGACGATTCACGGCCACCTGGAAAGCCTCGGCACGGCCTCCGACTCCGTCATCTTCACTGCTGCAGATACTGTCATGGGCTGGGGCGGCCTTCGCTTCGACGAGGCCGATTCCGGGTGCCACCTGGGGTTCTGCCGGCTCGAATACGCCATTAATACCTGGCCCCTACCGGGCGGAAATGGCGGAGCAATTTTCTTGGATGACACCGATTCGTTAATAGTTGTCAGCTGTACAATAATCCGAAATAAAGCCGCTGTCGGCGGGGGGATGTACCTGGAAGACGCTACCGCCGAAATCAGCAATACTACCCTACAGTTCAATCAGAGTGAAACGGACGGTGGCGGAATCGCGGTATTTGTTTCAGCAGTAAACATGTATCAATGTAATTTAAAAAATAATATCGCTTCTCAGGGCGGAGGCGGCATACGTGGTCAATCCTGCGGCGACATGTCCATAATTCGTTTCTGCTCCTTTGAAGAAAATCAAGCCAGCGGGGGAGGCGGAGTCTCTGGGCAGGGATTTAATGTAACCCTTGAGTATTGTCAGGTGACAAATAATTCTGCGACTTATCAGGGCGCAGGAGTGGGATTCGACCAGGCGGCTGGCATTTTGCGAAACTGTACGGTCAGCCAGAACAATTCACCCTACGGCGCGGGCATTCATTTAACCAATGGCGCACCACAGGTCCACAACACCATCGTGGAAGGCAATTCACCGGGGGCTGGCATCTACATGGAGGGGGCGATCATTTCCCCCAGCGTCACCTATTGCGACCTATCCGGCAATGCCGGGGGGGCGTTCGGCGGATACATCCCCAGCGGCTATGGCCAACTGGAATACCTGAACGCCAACGGCGATTCCTGCGACATGAATCACAACATCTTCCTCGATCCCCGTTTTGTAAATGCCGCGGCCGGCGATTTCCACCTGCTGGAGGATTCCCCCTGCATCGACGCCGGCGATCCCGCTTCCCCGCCTGATTCGGATTGGACCGTGAGGGACATGGGCCGATACTACTTCGACCAGTCCCAGCTCGTGGACCTGGGACTGCTGCCTCACAACCCTCCCATCATCATACCTGCTCCCGGTGGCAGCTTCCAATTCGACCTCCAGATCGCCAACCATGATGCGAGTTCGCACACCGTGGACGTGGCAACCCTGATCACAGCGCCTTACGGGCTGCCATACCCGGCACTAAGCCGGTCCAATATCACCCTGCCTCCCGGCGCCATTCTGATCCGCGCCAACCTGACGCAATGGGTGCCTGGATCCGCCACGCCTGGCGTCTACGAATATATCGCAACACTTCGCGATCACACCACCTGGCAATTGTACGATCAAAGCAGCTTCCCCTTCACCAAGCAGTTTGGCGACGGTCCGGAGGCTCACGGCCGCGGCTGGGATCTGCTGGGCTGGGAAGAAGAGTCCACCACAGCGCTGCCCCACTACTTCGCCCTGCACCCGGCGTACCCCAACCCCTTCAACCCCACAACCGCCGTGAGCTTCGAGCTGCGAGCCGCGAGCCGCGTGAATCTGAAAGTCTATGATACGGCCGGGAGAGAGGTGAAGACTTTGGTAGAGGGGTGGAGAGAGGCGGGGGTTCACCAAGTGACGTTTGACGGGTCAGGGCTTGCTTCGGGGGTGTATCTGGTGAGAATGGAGGCGGGGGACTTCACCGCGACGATGAAGCTGGTGCTGCTGAAGTAGTCGTTAGCCGTTGGTCGTTAGTAGGGGCGCAGCATACTGCGCCCCTACTAACTCGCATCTCGCATCTCGCATCTGTCCCAGCCCCGTTTACGGGGCTTTTTTTTGATCCGTAGCCCAGTCGTTTTCCCGTAGGGACCACTGCGTGGACGGCTGGGCGAGGGGCGGGGCATGAGATTGCTTCGGGACTTCGTCCCTCGCAATGACACTGGCGAGGGAACTGGGCGGCGGGCAGAGAAAACCCGGCGGACTGCGCGGCGGATCAGGTGTCGAGGCCAAAGCTGGGGGAAATGGTAGGCCGCTTAGTCCGCCCTACATTCTCGCATCTCGCCGCTCGCATCTGTTCGCCTCTCACAGCCACCCCTTCTCCTTGTACCACCGCGCCGTCATGGCGATGCCGGAGGCCAGGTCCCAGCGAGGAACGTAGCCCAGGTCGGCCTGGGTGCGGTCGCAGCTCATCAGCCAGTACTGCTGCATGATGTCCTTCAGCTTGTCCGCATTCAGCGTGGCCACCCGCCCGGCCAGGCGCGACCAGCCCCCCGCGATCCGCCCCACCGCTGCCGCCACTCCCAGTGGCACCCGCACGGTGACGGGCCGCCGGTCCAACGCCGCGGCCACGGCCTGCGCCACCTCGCTCCAACGGCGCACCGCCCCATCGGTCACGTGGTAAATCCGCATCCGCTCCCGGCTCGCCGCACGCTGTTCCAGGATCAGCCGCGCCACCTGGGCCACGTCCTCCACGTGAACCAGGCTGAAATAGCGCTCCCGGGGTCCGATGCTGGGAGAAATCCAGCGGTTGATCAACTGGAAGAAAATGAAGATGTCCTTGTCGCGGGGGCCATAGACCGCCGGCGGGCGCAGTACGGCCACCGGCAGGCGCCCTTCCCATTCCCGGCAGATGCGCTCAGCTTCCAGCTTGGACTGGCCGTAGGCGGTCAGGGGGTGGGGAGGAGCGTCCTCACTTAAGGGGTCCAGCCCCGGCGACGGGCCCAGAGCCGCCTGGCTGGAACAGAGCAGGAAGAGTTCGAGGCCGGGGCAGGCGCGGGCGGAGGCCTCCAGCAGCCGGTGCGTGGTCTCGGCGTTGGCCATGAAGTAGGCGTCGCGGTTGGGGGCCTTGGTGGCGCCGCCGAAGTGCAGCACCGCCATGCACCCTTCGAGCGCCCGGGCCAGGGCTTCGGGATCGCCGTAGGACACCCGGGCGAGGTCCACCGGCAGAGATTCGATCCACTGGAGGCGGGACTGGGGCCGCAGCAGGCAGCGCACGGCGTAGCCCGCGGACAGCAGCTCTTCGGCCAGGCGGCTGCCGATGAAGCCGTTGGCTCCGGTCAGAGCGACGGTCGGTTTCACAGCGGCTTCTCGTAAATGCGGTAACGCTTGTAGATCTTCCCCCCCAGCATGTCCATGGCCCGGTTCATGGGCACGTTGTCTTCCAGGATCCAGGACGTTTCGGCCCAGTAGTACCCCGCCTTGACCCCGCGTTCGAAGGTTTCCAGGTACATCAGCGTGTCCACCCCCCGGTTGCGGTATTCTTCGATGACGCCCATGGTCAGCACCCGGGCGTGGTGGATGTGCTTCGCCGCTCTTAATACCTTGATAATCCCAAAGGGGAAGAGCCGCCCGCGGGCGTGTTTCAGGGCCACGTTGACGTCCGGCAGGGCCAGGGAAAAGCCGATGGGCTTGTCCCCGGCTTCCACGATCACCGCCAGGGCAGGGTCGAGGATCTGCTTCATGTCGCGGGCGATGTGGTCGAATTCCGCCGAGGTCATGGGCACGAAGCCCCAGTTCTTGGACCAGGCGGAGTTGTAGATGGCCCGGACCCGTTCGATTTCGTGGCGCAGGTGCTTCACCTCAATGGGGCGGACGGTCACCTTCAAGCGCTGGTGCAGGATATCTTTGGCGCGCTTGACCCGGTCGGTGATGTCCTCCTGGGTCAGCTTGTAGGCGTATACGTCCTTGATCTTGGCCAGCCCCGCGCCTTCCAGCAGGTCGGCGTACCAGGGGGGGTTGTAGGTCATCATGACCATGGGGGAAGAATCGAAGCCGTCCACCAGCAGGCCGATGGTTTCGTTGGTGGAGGGGTTCATCGGGCCGCGCAGGGCGTTCAGGCCGCGGGGTTTCAGCCAGCCGGCGGCAGCGTCAATCAGCTCCCGGGCCGCTTCGGGATCGTTCAGGCACTCGAAGAAGCCGAAGAAGCCGACCGGCTCCTGCCAGTATTCCACGTGCGCCCGATTGTCAATGGCGCAGATGCGGCCTACGGCCTTCCCGTTGCGCCGGACGATCAGGCGGGTCATCTGGGCGTGGTCGAAGAAGGGATGGCGCTTGGGGTCCAGGAGCTTCTTCTGGTCGGAAATCAGCGGCGCGACCCAGTGGGGGTCGCCGTCGTAGATGCGATAGGGCAGGGCGAAGAAGTCCTTCAACTGCTTCGGCTTGCGGATGATTTCGAGGTCAAGGGCCATGTGCCACAGGCACTTTCTCGCTTCGCGCGACGATGAAAGGAGAATTACCGATATCTATGAGCCATGAATTCCGTCTCGTTCCAATGAATACGCTGGTACGGGAAACATCCCTGAAAGGAATGATCGCTTGCAGGATGATGGGCCAATCTTCTTCCCGGGTTGCCCCTTCGGGATGGTCCCCACGGGCTTTGATTACCAGCCACCAGCTATCAGCGGCCTTCCAGCCCCCAACCCCAGCCCCTAAGAAATCAACCCAATCTCCCTCCCCACCTTCCCCAGCGTTTCCAGCGCGAAGTCGATCTGGTCGAAGGTGTGGGTCCGCCGGGGAAGCCTGGAGGCAGGCTTCCCCGGCAGGATAATGCTTCAAGCCGCCTTGCTCTGCGCCAGGTTCTGCACGACGCGCCTTCCGGCCAGCGTCAATGTTGTAAAAGCCAGGACGTAGAACAGGAATCCCACCCAGAAGGTGGTGCTGATGCCGGCGATCAGAGCGATGGTCATGGCCAGCACCGAAGCGCACACAGAGGTGGCTCCGTTAATGCCCCACAACCAGGGTGACAGCGTCGCCGATTTGAGATTGGCGATGCGCATGCCCAGCGGGAAGGCCATGCCCATGAACATCCCCAGCGGGAAAAGAATGGCGACGGCCACTATGATGCGCATCAGCGTGGTGGATTCCCGGAATGCGGTCACGATGGGCGGCGTGAGCAGCCCGAAGAGGACCAGCAATCCCAGGAGGCAACCCAGGCGGATGACCACAGACCGCATCGAACCCGCGAGATTGATTCGTTCCGTGGTGTAACTGCCCAGGCCGCTCGACAGCAGCAGGGCAAAGAGCACCACCGATAGCCCATAGGTCGGATGGCCCAGGAACATGATGAGCCGCTGCATCTGGGATATCTCGATCATCATGAAGCCGAAGCCGATGGAGCCGAAGAACAGGAACAGGGGCAACGATCCTTTCATCGGCACTTTCTTATTGGTCAGCAGCAGCGGCCCGATGATGCACAGGCACGTCAAGCTCAGCACGATCACCATCAGGGCGATCAGGATGACGATGGGCAGGGCGATGGTCGTCCTGAACGGTCCCCCCTTCCAGAATTCCGCTTCGAACAGATGGCGAACCTTGAAGAAGAAGAAGAAGAAGGGGATGTTATCGGTGGGCGGGAAGATGTTATCCGGGAATTCATCGAAGATCTTTTCCAGATTGCGCCCTTCAGCGATGGCGGCGAAGGTGGGGTCAAGGGCTTCGCGGGGGCTGATCTGAATCTGGTACTTCAGGCGCGCCGCCACCGCTTCGACCGTGTCCAAGTGCGCGGAAGTGAACGGTGAACGGCTGACCATGATGCTTCCGATGCCGCTTTCCCCGGCGCGTTCCTGGCTGCGCTGAGCCACGATGATGATGTGGTCGCGGGGATTTTTTACTCCAATCTGGGTCAGGGCCGCGTTGGCCATGGCGACCAGGCGATAGTTCGCGTTATGGTTGCCCGACAGCCAGCGCGAGAAGGTCAACACGCCGTCAGGCGAGAGGTGCTCCAGGAATATCTTCCAGGCTTCAATGGTATAAAGCGAACTCTCGGTAAATACAAAAGCCCCCGAAGCGGTGGCCGCCCAGGTGTCGATCAGGGATGACTGAATGATGTCGTACTCTTCCTTGGATCGGGCGATATAGCTGCGCGCCTCGTCATTGACGAACCGAACTTTGGGATTGCGCTCCAGGTGGCCTGTATAATCGCTGAAATCGTCGGTTAGCGCGCCGATAATGTCATCGTTGATTTCTACGCCGGTGACCGATTTCTGGTTGAATACCAGGGCTGACAGTACATCGCGGCCGCCGCCGACGCCGATCACATATACATTGGCATTGGGCCGGAGGTAATGAGCGAAGTTGGTGATGTCGTAACGCAGGTAATCCAGGTTCTCCAGCTTGCGGCCGTAATCGGTCAACACGGTATAAGCATTGGCGTCGATATTCAGGTGCAGTTGCTTGACACGATTCTTGGGCTTGTAAGTCTCACTGAATCCCCAACCGAAGGGATCCTGATATTCACCGGGAGAACCCCATATCCTCACGCGGGAAAACGAATTCCACTTCTCCCACAGGGGAGAACCTTCAGTTTCGCCCTTGACCCAGAGCAGCCGCAGAATGCGCACCTGCTGGTAAACCAGCGCGGTATTCGCAACAGAGATGAAACCCAGGATCAGGCTGAGCCCCAGGGTCCAGCGGCGCAGCCGGCGGTGTTCGGCGCCGGCCAGAAAGCAAAGCGCGCCCAAGGCGGCAAACAGGGCAACGACGAACACCGTGGTCGGTCCGTCCGTGATTTTGAGGACGTACGTCAACAACAGACATCCCAGCGCCGCTCCGGCCAGATCGACTGCATAGAGCCTGCTCACTTGGCGCGGGAATTTCGTCAACGCCAGGCACACGGCAATGCCGCTGAAGACGAAAGGAACGGAGATGACAGTGTAGGTCAGCGCCAGCGAGAACAAGCCGACGAAGGTGAAGATCAGCGAGTTCGCAAAGGTGGGAATGCACAAGTGCGTCAAAAAGCTGAATACGATGGTAATCGCCAGGAGCAGGGAACTTAGCCCCAAATGGTAATTGGCCTTGCGGGGCTCGAAGTATTGCGGGAAAAGATACACCAGTAACGCACCGACTGTCATTCCGAACATGGCTACGGATATGGCCATGAACGCGAAATGATACCACATCGTCACACTAAAGATACGCGTCAGCAGAATCTCGTACATCAACGTAGCCAAAGCCACCAGGAACAAACCTGCATACGTTGACCGGTGCGCCACGGGTTCCGTTTCCATGGTACCTCCTTGATCCCTTTGAGTGTTGCCGATATTTTCGTGGTTCGATTTGCGCTTGAATGCCTTGCACAACTTCGTTACGAAATCAACACCGGCGATCCCCGGCAGAATCTCTCCGCCGGGAAATCTCCGTCTCATCCTGGACCATGAGTAAGTCTTCGCGACGGCGCGGCGAAAAGGAATCCCAGTGTCGTCGTTCCAACAAAGAGCATAACCCGGTTGCCGGCCGGGATCAGTCAATTAACTCCAGCTCCCTCCCCACCTTCCCCAGCGTTTCCAGCGCGAAGTCGATCTGGTCGAAAGTATGCGTGGCCATCAGGGAAATGCGGATCAACTGGTCGCCGGGAGGCACGGCGGGGGCGACTACCGGGTTGACGAACACCCCTTCGTCCTGCAAGCGCTTGCAGAAGACGAACACCCGGGTGTTGTCGCCCACGAACACCGGCAGGATGGGGGTTTCGGTCTTGCCCAGGTTGAATCCCAGTTCCACCAGGCCGGCGTGCATGCGCCGGGTGTTGGCCCACAGGTGCTCGCGACGTTCCGGTTCCCGCTGGATGATCTCCAGCGCCTTCAGCACCGCGCCGACGTTGGCCGGCGAAGGTGAGGCGGCGAAGATCAGCGCCCGGGAATTGTGCTTCAGGTAGTGAATGACGGCCTCGTCCCCGGCCACGAACCCGCCCACCGACGCCAGCGACTTGGAGAAGGTCCCCATGATCATGGACACCCGGTCGTTCAGGCCAAAATGGCCCGCGGTGCCTTCTCCGTGGGGACCCAGCACGCCGATGGAGTGGGCGTCGTCCACCATCACGTCGGCGTCGTACTTTTCCGCCAGTGCCGTGATGCCGGGCAGGTCGGCGATATCCCCTTCCATGGAGAAGACGCCGTCAATGACGATCAGCCGGATCTTGGCGCTCTGGCAGCCCTTCAGCACCCGTTCCAGGTCGTCCATGTCGTTGTGGTTGTAGCGTAGCGACTTGCCGTAGGACAAGCGGCAGCCGTCAATGATGGAGGCGTGGTCCAGCTTGTCGAAGATGACCACGGAATCCTTGCCGATCAGGGTGGATATGACTCCCTGGTTCACCTGGAAACCGGTGGTGTAGAGCAGCACGGCTTCCTTGCGCATGAATTCGGCCAGCTTCTCTTCCAGCGTCAGGTGGATCTTCAGTGTCCCGTTCAGGAAGCGCGACCCGGCGCACCCGGTGCCGAAATCCCGCACCGCCTGGATGGCCGCCTCCTTGACTTCCGGATGATTGGTCAGCCCCAGGTAGTTGTTCGACCCCAGCATCAGGACTTCCTTGCCGTTCATCGTCACCAGGGTATCCTGGTCGGATTCGATGGCCCGGAAGTAGGGGTAGTAACCCGCCGCCATGACTTCGCGGGCGGCAGTGAAGTGGCGGACGCTGTCGCGGATTCGCATGGGTTTCCCTTGGAATTGCAAATTGCAAATCGCAAATTGCAAATGTTAAATGTTAAATTGCGAATTTATCTGGACTTGGCGGTCACGATGGATTTGGCGATGATGTTCATGAGCTCGTTGTTTTCTTTGATCAGGTTCGGGATGATCTCGCTATCTGATTTAACCATTTCCACTTCATGCATCAAGCGGAGCCAATAACGGGTTTCGCGCAATTCCTTTAAAACCAGTTGCGACTTATGCAGGAAATCCGCACGGCTTTCAGCGCCGCGTGTTTCCTCGTAGTTGGCTCCGGCGGAAGTCGCGGAGCGCATCACCTGTCCGGTCACATGCCGCCCAATGTAGGTATCGCCGAGTTTACCGGAAACCGGATTATCTCTGCTGCAAAGTGCAGCATCCGTTCAGCAATACGGTCAGCCTCCGTCGCGTTGGCTATTTTTGAATTTGATATTTAACATTTGCAATTTAATTATTGATATTACGGTTGGTAATGATCCAGCAGATCCGACACCACCGGCAGCTTGAACAGCACCCCCCGGAAGGCTGTCACCATCCCCCAGATGGCTACCGCTCCGATAAGGATCAGCATCAGGTTCCAGATCAGGTCGAAGCGCAGCACCAGGATGGCAAGTTCCGCCAGCAGGAGGATCAGTCCCTGCTTGCCGTGGTGGTAGGCATACGGATTATCCCGCTTCAGAAACAGCGCCCAAAAGCAGAGGAAGGGCACGTAAGCCAGCATGGCGGGAATCTTACCCTCATCCAGGAGGCGGTCCTCCTCGGATACTTCCGCCGCGGCGGCCGGCGGGGGGATGAACGGGTCGTTCAAATTGGTCTGATCCACTAGGACCTCTTCAGGTGGTTGACGATATCCCCCAGGGGCACCATGGTGCGCTGCCCGGTGGCGCGATCCTTGACTTCCAGGTTGCCGCCTGCCAGGTTCTTGGGGCTGACCACCACCTGCCAGGGCAGGCCCAGCAGGTCGGCGTCGTTGAATTTGAAGCCGGGGCTGACGTCGCGGTCGTCGAACAGTACTTCCAGGCCGGCGGCCTGCAGGTCGGCGTAGATGGCTTCGGCCTGCGCCCGGATGGCGGCGTCCTTCATGTTCAGGCCGATCAGCATTACGTCGTAGGGGGTCAGCGGCGGCGGCCAGATGATCCCTTTGTCGTCGTGCCCCAGCTCGATGGCGCAGGCCACGATCCGCCCGATGCCGATGCCGTAGCTGCCCATGACGATAGGCCGTTCGCGCCCCTGGGGATCCAGCACGTTGGCGCCCATGGCTTCGGAGTATTTGGTCCCCAGCTTGAAAATGTGGCCGATCTCTATGGCGTTGACCACCCGCAGAGTGCCGTTGCAGGCGGGGCAGCCTTCACCTTCCCGGGCGGTGCGCAGGTCGGTCCAGTGATCCACGGCGAAGTCGCGGCCCACGTTCACGCCGGTCAGGTGGTAGTGGTTTTTGTTGGCCCCGGTGATGCGGTTGATCCCCCCTTGCAGGCGCAGGTCGGCATAGACCGGCATTTTGGGCGCGCCCACCGGTCCCAGGAAACCCACTTCCGCGCCGAACAGGTCCTTCACCTCGTCGGGATGCGCCGGGCGGAAGGCGCCGCCCAGGGCGCTCATCAGCTTGGCCTCGTTCAGTTCGTCGTCCCCGGCCACCAGGGCCATAACCGGCTTGTCCTCCTCGGTCATGAACACCAGGGTCTTGACCAGCCGTTCGGGGGCCACGCCCAGAAAGCCGCTGACCTCTTCGATGGTGCGCCGGTCGGGAGTGGACACGTCCTGCGGCGGAGCGCCCGGATCAGCGGCCGGGACGTCCTGCACCGGCGCGGGCCGGGAGGCGGCCACTTCCAGGTTGGCGGCGTATTCGCAGGCGCTGCACACGGCCAGGTGGTCTTCCCCGTGGGGCGATTCCACCATGAACTCTTCGGACCGGGTGCCGCCCATCAGCCCGGAAGAGGCGCCCACCACCACGAACTGCAGCCCGCAGCGTTCGAAGATGCGGCGGTAGGCCTGGTCGTGCAGGGCGTAGCTGCGGTCCAAGCCTTCGTGGTCGCTGTCCAGGCTGTAGGAATCCTTCATCAGGAACTGCCGGGCGCGCAGGATGCCGGACCGGGGCCGCGGCTCGTCGCGCATCTTGGTCTGGATCTGGTACCAGATCTGGGGCAGGTCGCGGTAGGAGCGGAGGAAAGCGCGGGCCAGGTCGCAGATGATCTCCTCGTGGGTCGGCGCCAGGCACATGGGGCGGCCTTTGCGGTCCTTCAGGCGGAACATCTCGTCGCCAAAGCCCTTGGCCCGGCCGGTCTCCTCCCATATTTCCAGGGGATTCAGGGCCGGCAGGAACAGTTCCTGGCCGCCGATGCGGTTCATCTCCTGGCGCACGATCTCCATGGCCTTCTGCATGGCTCGCCAGCCGAAGGGGAGTTCGTCATAGATGCCGGCGGCCAACTGCCGCACCAGGCCGGCGCGCACCATCAGCGCGTGGGAGGGGATGACCGCGTCGGACGGGGTCTCTTTCAGGGTGGGTATAAACGCTTGGGAAAGTCGCATGCTGTCTGATCCTTGGGGGAACCTTTGCAGAAATTATGAATTTACAATATATCCAATTTTACCAATCATGTCAAGCATTTTCAGCAGGCAGAGTCAAGCGATTGTCGGTAAGCTATAAGCGGTAAGCTTTAAGCTCTAAGCTCAAACATCCGAACACTTGATCTTGACGGAAATTGGAAATGAAAGATTACAAGTCGTTGAAAGCCTGGCAACGCAGCCACCGGTTAGTACTGGATGTCTACCGTGTAACCGGGGATTTTCCCAAATCCGAGCAGTTCGGTTTGACCAGCCAGATCCGGCGAGCGAGCGTTTCTATTCCCGCCAACCTCGCCGGAGGCTGCGGCCGCCATGGTGATTTGGATTTGGCCCGGTTTTTTGATATCGCACTGGGATCATCCTGCGAAGTGGAATACTACCTTCTCTTGTCCCGCGACTTAAATTATCTGCCTCAAAATGAATTTGCGAGTCTAAGCAGTGAAATGGACCAAATCAAAAAAATGATTGCGGCCTTCATCCTCAAGGTGCGCCCGGAAGCCAAAGTGGCGCGAGCTTAAAGCTTACCGCTTATAGCGTAAAGCTCACCTTCGCCTTGAAAAGGCGCCGCTGTTTTCGTATATTACTCTGCCGGCGGCGTTCGACCTCCCGCCCCTGTAGCTCAGTAGGATAGAGCAGCGGTTTCCTAAACCGCGTGTCGGATGTTCGAATCATCTCAGGGGCACCGCCATAAGCGCCTAATATTTAGGCGCTTATGTATTTTATGGGGTGAGGCAAAAGTGTACGTTGATGAGTATATTTGAGGGGGTACCCGTAGCAAATTCCGTAGCACGAAATCTGGTGGTATCTGGGAGGTTAAAAAAGTAACTGGATCGGAAGAGCTTGTTTCCAGCAAGGGGGGGTAAATTTGCATTTTGCCTCCGGCGTTCCTAAATTGCACTTGCAAACAATTCCCTTTCCCTTCTGCTGGAGGAATCATGGGCGTGGAAATGCTTCCCCAGGAAAACCAATCCCTGGCCGTGGGTGTTCCCGGCCCAATGGTGCAACTGGGCACTGTCTGTCTTCAGACCAAATCGGACGCTATTACGGGCAAGCTAAGGTTTGGCCCGGGTCGTTATTGGTGTCGTGAGTTTGGTTTTTTGGTCAGGGCCCGCAGGCTTTCATAGTGTCTTCGTATTAAGGTTTCCTGCTTGCTAGCATCCCGCTGTTTTAAGATCCTTCCACCCCTGCCCAAGTATTATCCTCCGGCACCAGGTTGTTTAGCTGATTGTGATACCCTCTGCCGGTAATTTGGTAATCCACTAAACTATTGGTTGGCAGGGAAAAACTCACCATCATAAAAAATAATCCAAAAATAGCTTGCTTTTGATTGGACAGACTAGTATATTGTCAGTTGACAGTGTCAATAGACATAGTCACACGAAATAGTCAAATGACAGTACAGGTCAAGAATAGTGCTGGAGAATCGACAACCAATATCAGGAATCACACGACCATGAATAACTATGCTGACAAACCCAACATGAAAAATATGGAAGAACGAATTGAAAGTTCTTCAGGTTCTGAGGGGTCGCAGAACCATTCGATCGGCCTAACGACTCCGCCCGACCTCAACACCCCCCGCGGTCAGATTTTCATCGCGGCTACCCGGTTATTTGCCAAATTCGGCTTCAATGGCACGAGTACTCGGGCCATTGCCAAAGCTGCCGGCACCAAGCAGGTCATGCTGCATTATTATTTTGGCAACAAGGTACAGCTTTACGAAGCGGTCCTGAAGTACGAAGGGACTACTATGCTGGCGGTCATTTTCGGTGAGAACCCGAACCACAAGTCACCAGAGGAGATGCTGATTGACTCACCCATCCGACTGATGACGGTCTTGCATGACAACCCGCAATGGGCGTCTTTGCTGCGACGCGAAATCGCGGATGGCGCGGTTCACCTGAGGAACGCATTGCGGGATGTTTCTGAACACGGTCCGCTCGGCGCGAATCTTCATTTTCATAATGCCTACCTTGAAGCCGTACACCAAGGCAAGGCAGTGGATCTGCCGGTTGAAGCAGTGCGCGAATGCTTGCTGGCCATTGGCTACAGTGCCATCTATCTGGCTCCCCTGATCTCGATGATCAATGAGCGGGACTTCCACGATGAAACCGTTTGGGAAGAATGGAAACTCACCTTGAGCACGATACTCAAGAGAGGATTGCTGAAAACTCCACCGAAGTGAACATTAAACCGGTTATAGCAATCCTCAATCCCCAACATTTGGAGGCTTTCACGCAGGGGGCCGATCCGGGAAATACCTCGCCAACATATTATGTAAAAATTCGCACGTAAACAAAGGCACGATATGAATAATAACGAGCACTACGGCAACCCCAATCGAATCCAAAAAAAGGAGTACCAGATGAGAAAGTTACTATATTTGTTCCTTTTAATCGCGCTGCTGATTTTGATTCAAATCCCGGTGAGCGCGCAGTATAAGGAGCAGGGATTCACCATCGGTGTAGAAGGCGGCGGACTCATTGGAATAAACGAAGCGAAAGATCACCCCATCCGAGCTATGGGACGCATGGATTTTGGCTTCCCCATCCTTGACCGCCTGCAGGGGTCTATTGGGGCCGGATCAGCGAGAGTTGCAGGGTCCATTGGGACCGCAGATGAATTCTCCTCGGATCTGGTTCCCGTTGATTTCCGTTTCCGTTTGGCTTTGTTGTCAACGAGCAGAGTGATATTCTACGGCTATGGAGGCGCCGGATGGGTTCATTACTCCCTTAATGCTGCTTACCCCGCGACTCGGGATCCTAATTTGGGACTGGGCGGCTGGACTGGCTTTATTCCCTTTGGCATAGGATTTCTCTTTCGCGCCGATGAGCACTGGTCTTTCCGGCTCGACGGCGGTGACAATTATACCTTCAGCGACGCCTTGAACCCCGTCCTGAGTGCTGCCGGCAGCTCCGACCAGAATGATAGTTATGGGACTTTCGCTGTCGGCGCCAGTTATTCTGTGGGTCGCAGCAACAAGGATGCAGATGGTGACGGTCTCAGAGATAAATTGGAAAAGCAGCTCGGCACCAATTCCAAAAATGTGGATACGGACGGCGATCGTCTGGCCGATGGCGAAGAATACAACCATTACAAAACTGATCCTTCGAAGGGAGACACTGACAACGACGGCCTGGGGGATGGCGAAGAAGTGTTGGTCTTCAAAACCAATCCGCTGAACGTGGATTCCGACGACGACGGCCTGAAAGACGGCGAGGAAATATCGAGTTACAAAACCGATCCTCTCCAAACAGACACCGACGGCGATGGGCTGAAGGACGGCGACGAGGTGTTGACCTACAAAACCAGTCCCAACAATGCCGATTTCGATGGTGATGGACTGAAGGATGGCGAAGAGGTCAACTCTTATAAAACCCACGCGCTGACAGACGATACTGATGGCGGAAAGGTTAGTGACGGCGTGGAAGTTGCCCGCGGCACCGACCCCTTGAACCCCGAAGATGACCTGGCCAAGGAAGAGCCCAAAGTGGAAGTGCTCAAAGTTGAAAAGGGCCAGGCGATCATTCTGGAAGGAATAGTCTTCCAGACTGCCAGTTCCGAAATTCTGCCCGCGTCCAAAGAAATTCTGATGAAAGCGTACAATACGCTGGACCAGAATTCGGATATCGAGGTGGAAATCCAGGGTCATACGGATAATGTCGGCAAGCACGACTACAATACAACGCTCTCGCAATCGCGTGCGGACGCGGTCAAGAGTTGGCTGGTAAACGCTGGCATCTCGACTAATCGCATCACTACCGAGGGCTTCTCCTTTGATAAACCCCTCGCCACCAATGACACCCCCGAAGGTCGTCAACAGAACCGGCGCATCGAATTCCTGAGAACCCAGTAATCAATACAGCATGGGCGCCTTCACTTAAAGGGGGAGGCGCCCATGCACTGATACGTGACTGGAGTTTCTTCCCGCCACGGTCGCTACCGCTTGGAAGCATCTAAGCATGAATACAACAGCCATTGCATTCTTGCTGTAGGTCTGCTGATGGCCCGGTACACCATCTTCGGTTCAGTGACAAAGGAGAAGGTGGTGGACTGGAGTGCTTAGAAATGCTTCGACTTTCAATTTCCTAATGAGGGTAAAAATATGAATGTC
Organism: Candidatus Zixiibacteriota bacterium; assembly: GCA_003599535.1. Classification (GTDB taxonomy): domain Bacteria; phylum Electryoneota; class B3-LCP; order B3-LCP; family B3-LCP; genus SURF-9. The sequence continues at coordinate 53,024 of QZKQ01000009.1, forward strand.
AAATATTTGTTAATCGCGTGTCTTGCGGCGCTTTCGATGTTCGCTTTAATCGGCTGTACTGATTCCGACTCAACGTCCTCAGGACCAGCCGGAACCGGTGAGATCAGAATGTACCTGGTGGATTCTCCCTCAGAATACGATGCCGTGAATATTGTGGTCACGCGCGTTGAGGTGCATATTGCGGAGGCGGATTCCAATAGCGGATGGTGGGTGGTCAATGATAGCACCGCGACGTACGATCTTCTGATCTTGGCAAACGGCGCCAATGCCGTGCTTGGCGATACCCTGCTTCCTGCCGGCCACTACACTCAAATCCGCCTTTATATCGGCGACGGAAGCAACGTGGTGGTCGATGGGATCACCTATCCTTTGACTATTCCGAGCGGTCAGCAAAGCGGATTGAAGCTGAATCACCAGTTCGACATCGAATCGAATACCCTGTATGAACTGACGCTGGATTTCGATGCCGAAAGCTCCATTCAGCAGACCGGGAATGGGGGGTACATGCTTAGTCCGGTCATTCGGGTTATCGCAAATATCATATCCGGCACGATTTCCGGTATGATTGACCCAGCTTCGGCTCGTCCATGGGTTTGGACGGTTGCCGGATTGGATACTTGCAGCACCTATGCGGATGCCTGGTCCGGATATTTCAAGTTGATGGCGTTGCCTGAAGGCATTTATGCCGTGCATGTCGAACCAACCGACACCACCAGGCAGGACACGACGATCAGCGGCGTTCAAGTCATGGCCGAACAAAATACGGAATTGGGAACAATAGAGCTGATTCCGGGCTAGTTGAGCAATAATGGAAAACCTCTTAGCAGATCCGGGCGGCTTCACTATGACGAAGCCGCCCAAGTGGACACCGCACCGGCCAATTCGTCGTTATGGGGTTCGGCAACCAGTTAATTCTTACTCAACTTCACGGAAGGGGTTATCATGTTAGCACGAACCGTTGTAAAGCTTTTCGTCACTATAATTGTGCTTGTGGTGGCGGGGAATGCAATGGGACAGGAAAAGTTGCAAAATTACTTCAACGACACCGCCGAAAAAGTGAAGGCAACGGAAAACCCAGTCCAAAAACGCGACCTCCTCGACAAGTCATTGCAAGGCATGTCCAGGGCAGTAGACCAGGTCGAAAGCTCAGTGCTGATCTCGAAAGAAGATCGCGCCGGCCTTGATCGCCTGAAAGTGGGCCTTCAAGACAAGCAGGATGAGCTAATGGGAAGGAATGGTTACGAGCGGGTACCCGATAGTCAACTCAACGCCTTCGCCAATTACGTAGTGCAGGATATGGAACAGGCCGATAGGACGATCACCATCAGCCTCGTCGCGGCGCTGTTGATTATTATCATCATTATCCTCCTCGTTTAGGCTCTAAAAAGGGCGGACCTTTCGAGGTAAAACTTGCATAACCGATCTTTTACGAGAGCCACACTCGCGAGCGTGACGCTGTTTGGGGGAGTGGTTTGTGTCACGTTCGCGTTGTTTTTAGCCTCGTGCAGCTCTCTCCAACCTGCCCATCGTGCGACTCCGTTGGGAGATGTTGGCGACTGCCCCCCGCGCTACTCAATTGTGTGCCTCATCCACGGTGATGGCAGTTACCTTTATCACGACTCCCAGGGCCGTGCGTTAAGAGCGGATGAGCAAATTCTCGCGGAAGCAAAAACGGTCGCAGAGCAGAACCCGCAAGCAGAGGTGCTTATCTTTCATCAAACACGCAAAAGGCATCTCCTGCTATTCTTCCCGCGCCGTGATGGAACATTCTATTACTACCGGTCAGGACGGCTTTTCGCCCAGGAATCTTACTGGCGCGACCGGAGTCCATCACGGCTCGATCCCGAAGTGGAACTCTACCATCGCTATAGTATAGCCGAGCGATCACATGCAATTCGATTTTTCCTCTATTTCGGTCATGAAATTCCTGAGTTCGGCGGCGCCGACTATGATGCCTCATACCCGGATCGGACTTTCACCATAAATGACCTTGCCAACTGCTTGCATAGTATGAACTCAGATTCCACCAAGTTTGATCTCGCGGTGCTCGCCACGTGTTATAACGGCACGCCTCGCACCATATTCACCATTGCTCCGTATGCACGATACATCATCGCTTCTCCCGAAAATCTTCACCTCTCATACTTCGATCTCCAGCCTTTTAAGCGCTTGGATATCGGTCTGCAAGATGGAGATCTGTCATCATTTGCAAAGGAGTTCGCGCACCAGGCCTTCGACCGCTTGACAGAAGAAGTTCAGACAGCGGTCACGGTTGCGGTGTATGATGTGGACCGCCTGCGGGAATACTTGCAGTCCGTCCAGAGTGTTTACGATTCTGCTTTAACCGCCTTGCAGGGAGAACCCCCGGCCTCCCTGGAACATTGTGATTGCGCTGAAGACTCGGCCTATGCCCTTCCGGGGATGAACGCAGGACTGGAGATATTCTACCGTCCACCGCTCTTCGGACGTCTTAAGCACAAACCGAGCCATTCCGGGTGGGAATGCTGGAGAAGGGTACCGCGTACTTCAGATTAGATTAGTTACCCATGAAGAGCACGAAAAACACTAACCCGGATCATCCTTTTAAGAGGTATTAAAGCATGAAAACAATAGCCATTGTCATTCTGGTCGCGGGTTTGTTGATGACCCTGTACACCGGCTTCGGTTGGGTGACAACAGAGAAAGTGGTGGACTTGGGTGCTGTAGAAATAACCAAGAATAAGCACCATACTACAGCCTGGTCACCGTTAGTGGGTTTTGGAGTTATTATTGTTGGTGGAGCTCTTCTAATTGTGGCGAAAAAGAAATAATCAGCCATCTCATTAACTGAGAGAAAGAGGTGCACTATGAAAGCCAATGTGAATGTTATTCTTGCAGTGTTGCTTTGCATTTCGACCGCACTCCTGATGGGATGTGGAGCCAGCAAAGCAGTGCAAGGTGGGGCGATTGGCGCAGCGGGTGGTGCCGTAGTCGGCGGCGCCATCGGATATGCAGCCGGAAACACGGCTGTCGGCGCCATCATCGGAGCGGCGGCTGGCGGAACAGCCGGGGTTCTAATCGGTCATCACATGGATAAACAAGCTGAAGAACTGCGAAAAGACTTGGAAAATGCCAAAATCGAACGCATCGGAGAGGGCATTAAAATCACTTTTAACTCAGGAATTCTCTTTGCGATTAATTCATCACAACTGCAACCTGCTGCCAAGGCAAATATCGAGAATTTGGCACGGGTCCTCAATAAATATCCGGACACTAACATTCTCATTGAAGGAGATACCGACAACACCGGCACCGAGGAGTACAACCAAAGGTTGTCAGAACGCCGGGCTCAAGCTGTCGCGGACTATTCAAAGGGACAAGGTGTTGCCGGATCCAGAATTTCCACCCTGGGATTGGGTGAGGCAAACGCTATCGCTTCCAACGACACAGAAGCAGGTCGGCAGCAAAACCGGCGTGTTGAAGTCGCCATATTTGCCAATGACAAAATGAAGGCTGCCGCCGAAAAAGGTGAACTTGAGTAACGCAAACAAATGATACTGGATTTTGCTTCGCGATGGAGGGGATCTTCTGAAGGTCCCCCTCATCTTACTCTTTCACTAAACGTCCGGAGATACAATGAACCAACTCAACTTCAAGGGAAACTGGCGTGAAGTTGCCGGTAAGCTCAAACAACGCTACGCCAATCTGACCGACGATGATTTATCCTTTGTGGAGGGCAAAGAAGAACAGTTGCTGGGCAGACTACTGAAAAAAATTGGAACCACCAAGGAAAAAATACGCGATTTGATATCGAAGTGGTAAAGGGCCTGTTCTGCGAGGTATGAGACATGCTCATAACACCACATTATTAGAAAAGGTTGAACTCTAAACACCAAAGAAGAGGTAATTACCATGTTGTTCACCATCGCTGTTGTTCTAATCGCACTGTGGCTGTTGGGGCTCCTCAGTTCTTACACCATGGGCGGGTTCGTTCACGTTCTATTGGTGATCGCCATCGTTGTCGTCCTGGTTAGGGTTATCAGTGGGCGAAGAGCCATATAGCCATCGCCCCGTTGTGCCGCCGAAACTGTCAACCAGCCGGTAGTGCAAGTGGCTCGGAACGCCCCGAGAAACGAAAGTAACGATAATTAAGCCACTTCCGTTCTGTGTACCGGGTTTATTTGGTGCGTATTTTTGGTTTCCTAAGCCGCGTGTCGGAGGTTCGAATCATCTCAGGGGCACGAGTACCTGCAGAGTACCACGGAATACCCATGAACAACGCCAAAGGGCGCGGTTACCCGCGCCCTTTGGCGTTACAGAACTCCGGGGAAGGCCGGTGCGGATTACTTCAACAGCACCAGTTTCTCCACCCCGGTATACTCCCCCGTCTGTAACCGCACGAAATAGATCCCGCTGGGCAGCCCGGAAGCGTCGAACCTGACCTGGTGCGCACCAGCTTCGCGCCATCCGCCCACCAGCGTCCGGACTTCCCGCCCGGCAGTGTCGTAAACCCGGATACTGACATGGCCGGGAGCCGAGAGCTTAAAGCCCAGAGCCGTCGTGGGATTGAAGGGATTGGGGGAGGCCTCCAGGGCCAGACCCGAAGGGAGAAGAGGGGTCTGTGGCCCCTCTCCGGGGAAGGGTTCGCCCCCGTTGGCGTCATTATCCACCCAATCGCCGCCCCCCTCGGTGGCGGTCTTGGTGAACAGGAAGGAACTGGAGTCCCACACCGTGGGATTGGTCGGGCTGTAGGTCCCGGTGTAGCCCACGTAGGTGTAGACCCCGGAGGGATTGCTTCCCGCCACGTTCTGATTTCGCTGCCGCACCACGTTGGCGCCGTCCGGCAGGGACAGGGTCAAGGGTCCCAGCAGCACTCCCGACCAGGTCCCGTTGGGGTAGCGCCAGCGGATCCAGGCGTTGAAGGTCTGGGTCTGGCCCGACTGGTTCAGGAGCTGGGCGTCGAACTGGAAGGCG